>NZ_JAHBDR010000044.1:0-92919 GCF_019956575.1 Pseudomonas sp. A-R-19 | reverse complement strand
AGTGTGGGGAGGGCAGGGTGGTCTGGCAACCATCAAATCGCAGGCAATAAAAAACCCCAAGGAATCATCTTCGCTTGGGGTTTTTCGGTATTTTGGTGCCCAGAGACGGAATCGAACCGCCGACACGGGGATTTTCAATCCCCTGCTCTACCGACTGAGCTATCTGGGCAACGGGGCGCATTAAACGGGTTTTTCAGGGGGTCGTCAAGCAAGTTTTCAAAAAAATTTTAATTATTACCGTCGCTTACGATCCGACCCCCGATTTATCGGGGTTATTCCGATGGCGGTACGTAGCCTTCGGCCTTGGCGTAATCCTCGCCGGAGAAGTACTTGTCCATTTCGCCCTGAAGATATTTGCGATCTTCGGCGTTCATCATGTTCAGGCGTTTTTCGTTGATCAGCAGGGTCTGGTGTTTTTGCCAGTCGGCCCAGGCCTTGGCCGAGACGTGGTCAAAAATGTCCTGGCCTTTGGCGCCCGGGAAGGGAGCGCGCTCCAGGCCTGGCAATTCTTCTTTGTACTTGCGGCACATGATGGTGCGGGTCATGACGACTCTCCTGCGTTCAATACGGCGGCCGCGCGTTCGAGCAAGGTTTTGACCGGGGCGGCAAGGCCCAGGCGCGGCGGGGTGGCGAGGTTATACCAGAGCCAGTCGGCCTCGGCCACGTGATGGCCGGCCTCCTGGACCTGAACCAGCCAGGGTTCGATGGATAACTGAAAATGGCTGAAGGTGTGCACCAGGCTTGGCAATGCCTGCTGTATGCCCAGTTCCAGCGAGTGCTGCGCCGCCAGATGTTCCAGGTCGTCGAGGTTGTCGAGTTCCGGCAGGCTCCACAAACCGCCCCAGAGGCCCGTGGAGGGGCGACGGTAAAGCAGGATGGCGCCCTCGGCATTGGCGAGCATCGGCATCAGCGTGCGCTTCTGCGGGATGGCTTTGCGCGGCTTGGGGATCGGGTAGCGGGTTTCCAGGCCAAGCATATGCGCCTCACAGCCCTTTTCCAGCGGACACAACAGGCAACTGGGTTTGCTGCGGGTGCAGAGCGTGGCACCGAGGTCCATCATCGCCTGGGTGTAGGCGTTGACACGGGTCTGCGGCGTAAAGCGCTCAGCGTTGGCCCAGAGCTGTTTGGCGACCTTTGGTTCGCCTGGGTAACCCTCTTGCGCGGTAAAGCGTGCCAGGACGCGTTTGACGTTGCCATCGAGGATCGGCGCACGCAGGCCCATGCTGATGCTGGCGATCGCGCCAGCGGTGGACAGGCCGATCCCCGGCAAATCAGTAAGTTTTTCCACGTCCCGGGGAAATTCGCCGCCGTACTGCTCGACGACGATCTTCGCGGTCTTCTGCAAATTGCGCGCGCGGGTGTAGTAACCCAGGCCCGTCCACAGATGCAGCACTTCGTCTTCCGGTGCCGCCGCCAGGGCCTCGACCGTTGGCAGCGAGGCCATGAAACGGTCGAAGTAGTTCAGCACGGTGCTGACCTGGGTTTGCTGCAGCATGATTTCCGAGACCCACACCCGATACGGGTTGATGCCTTGCTGCCAGGGCAAATCGTGACGGCCGTGGCGGTCGAACCAGTCCAGCACCGCCGTTGAAAACTGCTCGGCTCTCATCGCTTGAACAGCCCCTTGAGCGCGTCTTTGAGTTGCGGGTTGACCTTGTCGCCCAGTTTTTCGTCGATTTTCTCGCTGATCCGCTCGCCAGCCAGTTTGCTCGCGACCTGGCCCATGCGTTCGTTATCCAGGCGGCAGGCCTTGGCGCCCAGTTCCAGCGGACCACGGCAACGCAGCGGCCACTCGATGCCGACAAACTTGTCGCCGACCTGGCAGGCCGGGTCCGGCATGGCGCTGGTATCGCCTTCGACGATGATGCCGACGCGGTAGTCCATGCCCAGCACCCGCAGATCGACATCGCCGTCACCGTTGACGGTCATGCCCGGGATGCGCACTTTCAGGTCCGGGTTGCTGGCCACGCCATTACGCAAGGTCAGGTTGCCCTTGAGCTCCTGGAACGGTGTGTCCTTGCCCCGCGGCTCGCCGCTGAGGGTTTTGCGGTTGAGCGTGGCAATGCCTTTGCACAGCTGTTGCTCAAGGTTGGCGTTGAGCAGCACGCCATTGTTGATGACAAAGCTGGCGTTGCCGTTGAGGGTTTCGATCAACGCTTTCTGGCTGTTGCCGTTGCCCGTCAGGCTGCTGTTTAGCGTGACCAGGCCTTTGACCGGCGGATTCTTGCCCTGGCTCTCGAGGATTTTTTCTGCCGGTACCCGACTGATCTTCGTCTGCAGATTCAACGCCGGTACTGCCTGACGCACATCGAGCGTGCCGGTGCTTTCGAAGTTGCCCTCGTACAGATCACCGCGCAGGTTGGCCAGCGTCAGCAGGCCGCCCTGGCCGGTGGCCTTGAGCGCAGCGTTATGGATCGGCAGTTTTAGCAGGGTCAACTGGCCGAAGGTCAGGTCGGCGTCCACATCGAGCTTGCTCAAGCGCTCCACTGGTAACAGGCGTTCGTTGCTCCAGGCGTCCTTGGTCGGTGCGGGTGGCAGTGGTGTGCTGCCCGCGCCGGCCATGGCATCGGCTTCGGTGCTGGCGACTTCGGCCTGGCGTACTTGTGTCGCGCTATTGGCCTCGGCGGATTTCGGCGGCAGGTAACGGTCGACGTTGAAGGTGTCGGCCTTGAGCACGGCGCGCAGCGATTGCTTGGCGAAGTCTTCGACGGCGATGCGGCCGCTGAGCGTGCTGTCGTCGAGTTTCAGGTTGAGGTTGTCGAGCGCCAGGCTGGTGGGTGTCGCTGCGATTCGGCTGACCAGCTCGACTTTGCTTAGGCTGCCTTCGGCCATGGCCGGGAGTTTCTGGCCAATGCTATCGACGAATTTCGCCAGGTCGAACTGGGCAATCGAGATGCCGCCGCTGACTTGTGGGGTCTTGTCGAGGTCATTGACCTTCAGTTCACCCAGTGCCCGCAATTGGTTGGCGGAGATCTTGAGACCGGTCCACTCGGCAACGTTGGCGGCCTTGTCCAGTACCAGTTGGCCCTGGGCGGAGAAGGTCATGCTCTTGCCTTGCAGCGGGTCGCCGGTCACTTCACCGGACAACTTCATGTCTTCGAACTGATAGCGTTGCAGTGCACGTGCAATGCGCAACTCGCCATTGAGCTCGGTGCGCACTCGCAATGCAGGCTGGTTGGCAGACAGGAAGGCTGTGAGCTTGAGCGGAATGTTGACGGAGTCGTGAACCGCGCCGGTGCTCAACTGGATGCTTTCGGCGCTGAAACTCTTGCCGGTGCGCTCGTCGGTGTATTCAACCCGTGCGTTGTTCACGGTCAGGCTGTCGATGTCCAGGCGGATCGGCTGCGGCGGTTTTTCCGCTGCAACGCTGGCCTCGGGCGCAGGTTCGCTAGCGGCTGGCGGGGTAATGGTCGCGTCGGTGCCGGCCGTTGCAGGCAGCTTGCCGATGTCCTCCCAGTTGCCATGACCATCCTTGTCGCGGGTCAGGCGCAGGTTCAGGCCTTCGACGCGCACGTCGCTCATCTGCACTTCACGGCGCAGCAGCGGCAGTACCCGCACCGACAGGCCAAGCATCTGCAAGTCGGCGTACGGTTCGGTCGGTTTGACCATGGTCGCGACACTGGCGTCGTGCAACTCCAGGCCCAGCCAGGGGAATAGGCTCCAGCCGATATCGCCATTGAGCGTCAGCTCGATGTGAGCCTTGTCGCGGGCAATCTGGCGAATCTCGTCTTTGTAGTCGTTGGGATCGAAGAGGTGGGTCAGGGCAAAGCCCAGCGCCACAATGATCAGCAACAGCCCGAGAAGTACCAGACCCAGGATTTTGCCGAACGCTTTCATGGGCGAGTCCTTGTAATTAATCGATTTCAAAATTTAGCCGGGGAGTATAGCGCCCCGGAACGGACGACCGGTCAGCGATCACACCGGCAATACATCCAGCGGCAGTTTCAGTTTGGCGGCCAGTGCCTGCGCCTCGAGATGCCCGGCAGGCGCCAGCAGGCGCAGCGTCTTGCCCGATTGCGCGGCCATTTTCTGGGCTTCGGCCACCAGTCGCTCGGCAACACCACGGCGACGGGTAATTTTTCGCACACATATTTGTGACAAATGCCAGGCGTCTTGGTGCCTTTGCAGGCGGGCTGCGCCCAGCAGGCGATCATTGAAGCGTCCGGCGATCAGTGTGCCGTCGCGCAAACAGTCTTCGATCAGCTGCGCTTCCCCGGAAAAAGGCGCGAACAGCCAATCCGGAGCGTCGTGGTAGATCTTCTGCAGATCCTGCCGATCCTGGGGCGTGGCTTGGTTCAGCGGCTCGACAATGATCGGCATGGTGATTCCTGTGAGGTAAATGAGAGATCGGATAACGTACAAAACGTGATGTCAGTTTGGTTTTTCTATCACCTGCAAATGGTAACCTTCGCCCGTTCGTCCGTCCTTCTGCGACTTGTTGTCGCACAACAAGGTGCTCCACCGAAAAAACGGTCATGCGTGCGTGCAAAAGGCCGGGAGTGAACCGTGGCTGGCGAACCATACTAATAATTGGGGGATACACAATGACTACGAGCACCACGGCGGACGGCTTCAGCGCCGACCAGCCCGCGTTCCTGTCCAAGGAGCGGATCATCGCCAAGCCCGGGTTCAACCGCTGGCTGGTACCACCGGCCGCGCTGGCCATCCACTTGTGCATCGGCATGGCCTACGGCTTCTCGGTGTTCTGGTTGCCGTTGTCCAAGGCGCTGGGCATCACCGCTCCGGTAGCCTGCGCGCCGGACATGAGCTTTATCGCTCAAGTCTTTTCGTCCCAGTGTGACTGGCCGATCTCGATGCTCGGCTGGATCTACACTCTGTTCTTCATTTTCCTGGGCTGCTCGGCGGCCATCTGGGGTGGCTGGCTGGAACATGCCGGACCGCGCAAGGCCGGTGTTGTATCGGCGCTATGCTGGTGCGGTGGCCTGCTGATTTCGGCGCTGGGGGTGTATACCCACCAGATCTGGCTGATGTGGATCGGCTCCGGGGTCATTGGCGGTATCGGCCTGGGCCTGGGTTACATTTCGCCGGTGTCGACCCTGATCAAATGGTTCCCGGACAAGCGCGGCATGGCCACCGGCATGGCGATCATGGGCTTCGGCGGCGGCGCGATGGTCGGTGCTCCGCTGGCGGCGGCGTTGATGGGGCATTTCGCTTCGCCAACCAGCGTCGGCGTGTGGCAGAGCTTCCTGGTGATGGCCGCGATCTACTTCGTGTTCATGATCGGTGGTGCGCTGTCCTATCGCGTGCCGCCAACCGGCTGGAAGCCTGAGGGCTGGACCGCTCCGGTGAAAAAAGCCTCGAACGCGATGATCACTCATCGTCATGTTCACGTGAACGTTGCCTGGAAGACCCCGCAATTCCGCCTGGTGTGGCTGGTGCTGTGTTTGAACGTATCGGCCGGTATCGGCATCCTCGGCATGGCGTCGCCGCTGTTGCAGGAAGTGTTTGCTGGCAAGTTGCTGGGCAATGACCTGACCTTCGGCCAACTCGACGCCTCGCAACTGGCTTCGATCGCCGCCATCGCTGCCGGGTTCACCGGTTTGCTCAGCCTGTTCAACATCGGCGGGCGTTTCTTCTGGGCCTCGTTCTCGGATTACCTGGGTCGCAAAAACACTTACTTCGTGTTTTTCGCCCTGGGCTTTGCCCTGTACGGACTGATTCCGAACCTTGGTCACCTGGGGAGCATCGCGCTGTTCGTAGCAGCGTTTTGCATCATCCTGTCGATGTACGGCGGTGGTTTCGCGACGGTTCCGGCCTATCTGGCGGACCTGTTCGGCACGCAAATGGTCGGGGCGATCCACGGTCGCCTGCTGACGGCGTGGGCGGCTGCCGGCGTGCTTGGTCCGGTGCTGGTGAACTACCTGCGTGAGTATCAACTGAGCATCGGCGTCGAGCGTGCGGCGGCCTACGACATCACCCTGTACATCCTTGCCGGCCTGCTGGTGCTGGGTTTCCTGTGCAACCTGCTGGTGCGTCCGGTGGCGGACAAATACTTCATGACCGACGCCGAACTGGCCGCCGAACAGGCGCTGGGCCATGACAAAGGCGCGGACAGCACGACCGTGCTGGAGTGGAAAGCCGCGCCGGGCACGAAGCCGTTGGCGATTGCGGCATGGCTGGTGGTGGGCATTCCGCTGGCGTGGGGTGTTTGGGTGACCTTGCAGAAGACGGCGGTGCTCTTCCACTAACGCCAACCCCTGTAGGAGCCGGCTTGCTGGCGATCAATGCAACGCGGTGTGTCAGACACACCGCTATCGCTGGCAAGCCAGCTCCTACAAAAGCTCGTCGGGCGCAACATCCCTGTAGGAGCCGGCTTGCTGGCGATCAATGCAACGCGGTGTGTCAGACACACCGCTATCGCTGGCAAGCCAGCTCCTACAAAAGCTCGTCGGGCGCAACATCCCTGTAGGAGCCGGCTTGCTGGCGATCAATGCAACGCGGTGTGTCAGACACACCGCTATCGCTGGCAAGCCAGCTCCTACAAAAGCTCGTCGGGCGCAACATCCCTGTAGGAGCCGGCTTGCTGGCGATCAATGCAACGCGGTGTGTCAGGCACGCCGCCATCGCTGGCAAGCCAGCTCCTACATGTCATGACAGGTATGCCTGCGGGGTTGCTGAATTCACTCCGTCAGCGATATCACCTCGCGTGTTTCTGTTTGGCGCCCGCACGCCTATAATGGCTGCCTTTTTCGCCCAATGATTTTGCGGAGCTGGTGATGGCCGAACGTATGGCGTCTGTCGAGCGCGACACTCTGGAAACCCAGATCAAAGCCTCGATCAACCTTGATGGCACCGGAAAGGCCCGATTTGATATCGGTGTTCCTTTTCTTGAGCACATGCTGGACCAGATCGCCCGTCACGGGCTGATCGACCTGGATATTGTCAGCAAGGGCGACCTGCATATCGATGACCACCACACCGTGGAAGACGTCGGTATCACCCTCGGCCAGGCGTTTGCCAAAGCCATCGGCGACAAGAAAGGCATCCGTCGCTACGGCCACGCCTACGTGCCGCTCGATGAAGCGCTGTCGCGCGTGGTGATCGACTTCTCCGGCCGTCCAGGCCTGCAGATGCATGTTCCGTACACCCGCGCCACCGTCGGCGGCTTCGACGTTGACCTGTTCCAGGAGTTCTTCCAGGGCTTCGTCAACCATGCATTGGTCAGCCTGCACATCGATAACCTGCGTGGCACCAACACCCACCACCAGATCGAAACCGTGTTCAAGGCTTTCGGCCGCGCCCTGCGCATGGCCGTCGAACTCGATGACCGCATGGCCGGGCAGATGCCTTCGACCAAGGGCGTCCTGTAATGCAGACAGTCGCGGTTATCGATTACGGCATGGGCAACCTGCACTCGGTGGCCAAGGCCCTCGAGCACGTGGGTGCCGGCAAGGTCTTGATCACCAGCGATGCCAACGTGATTCGCGAAGCCGACCGGGTGGTTTTCCCCGGCGTCGGCGCGATCCGCGATTGCATGGCCGAGATCCGTCGCCTGGGCTTCGACTCGCTGGTGCGTGAAGTCAGCCAGGATCGTCCGTTCCTTGGCATCTGCGTGGGCATGCAAGCCTTGCTCGACACCAGCGAAGAGAACGACGGCGTCGACTGCATCGGCCTGTTCCCGGGCGCGGTGAAGTTCTTCGGCAAGGATCTGGTCGAAGAC
This sequence comes from Pseudomonas sp. A-R-19, assembly GCF_019956575.1. Taxonomy (NCBI): domain Bacteria; kingdom Pseudomonadati; phylum Pseudomonadota; class Gammaproteobacteria; order Pseudomonadales; family Pseudomonadaceae; genus Pseudomonas; species Pseudomonas sp. A-R-19. Next base: position 85,238 of record NZ_JAHBDR010000044.1, on the reverse strand, counting down.
GGCGAACACCTGAAAGTCCCGCACATGGGCTGGAACGAAGTGAAGCAGAAGGTCAGTCACCCGCTGTGGCATGACATTCCGGACATGGCGCGTTTCTACTTCGTGCACAGCTACTACATCGCGGCCGCCAATGCGCGTCAGGTGGCAGGTGGCGGTCACTACGGTGTCGATTTCGCCGCGGCGCTGGCCGAAGGCTCGCGTTTCGCCGTGCAGTTCCACCCGGAGAAAAGCCATACCCATGGCCTGCAGTTGCTGCAGAACTTCGCTGCGTGGGACGGTCGCTGGTAAATGGCAATCAAGAAGAAACCGCCGATTCTGACCCTCACTCCCGAGCAGGAGAGCGAGGCCAATCGCAAGATCAAGCGTTTCATGGAAGACCGCTTCGAACTCGACCTCGGCTCGTTCGAGGCGGCGGAGATTCTTGAGCTGTTTACCCGTGAAATTGCTCCGCACTATTACAACAGGGCGATTTTCGATGTGCAGACGCACCTCAAAGAGAGGTTCGAAAGCATCGAAAGCGACCTGTGGGCGCTCGAGAAAAACTGATTTCCGAGCCAAGCTGAACATTCAAATTTGAAGGTTTGCCAGATGCTTATTATTCCCGCTATCGATCTTAAAGACGGTGCCTGTGTTCGTCTGCGCCAGGGCCGCATGGAAGATTCCACAGTGTTCTCCGATGACCCTGTGAGCATGGCTGCCAAGTGGGTGGAGGGCGGTTGCCGTCGTCTGCATCTGGTCGACCTTAACGGCGCCTTCGAAGGCCAGCCAGTCAACGGCGAAGTGGTCACCGCCATCGCCAAACGCTACCCGAACCTGCCGATCCAGATCGGCGGCGGTATCCGCTCCCTGGAAACCATCGAGCACTACGTGAAGGCTGGCGTGAGCTACGTGATCATCGGCACCAAAGCCGTGAAAGATCCGGCTTTCGTTGCCGAAGCCTGCCGCGCGTTCCCGGGTAAAGTGATTGTCGGCCTGGACGCCAAGGACGGTTTCGTTGCTACCGACGGCTGGGCTGAAATCAGCACCATCCAGGTGATCGACCTGGCCAAGCAGTTCGAAGCCGACGGCGTGTCCGCGATCGTTTATACCGACATCGCCAAAGACGGCATGATGCAGGGCTGCAACGTTCCGTTCACCGCTGCGCTGGCTGCTGCCACCAAGATCCCGGTGATCGCTTCCGGCGGCATCCATAACCTGGGTGACATCAAGACTCTGCTCGACGCCAAGGCGCCAGGCATCATCGGCGCCATTACCGGTCGTGCGATCTACGAAGGCACCCTCGACGTCGCCGAAGCGCAAGCTTTCTGCGATTCGTACAAAGGCTGAGGAAACGACCATGGCCCTGGCCAAACGCATCATCCCTTGCCTGGACGTGGACAACGGCCGGGTGGTCAAGGGTGTGAAATTCGAAAACATCCGCGACGCCGGTGACCCGGTGGAAATCGCCCGTCGTTACGACGAGCAGGGCGCCGACGAGATTACATTTCTCGACATCACCGCCAGCGTCGACGGTCGCGACACTACGCTGCACACCGTCGAGCGCATGGCCAGCCAGGTGTTCATCCCGCTGACCGTGGGTGGCGGTGTACGCACCGTGCAGGACATCCGCAACCTGCTCAATGCCGGCGCGGACAAGGTTTCGATCAACACCGCAGCGGTGTTCAACCCGGAATTTGTCGGCGAAGCCGCGCAGCATTTCGGCTCGCAGTGCATCGTCGTTGCCATCGACGCGAAGAAGGTTTCCGCTCCTGGCGAAACCCCGCGCTGGGAAATCTTCACCCATGGCGGGCGCAAGCCAACCGGACTCGACGCCGTTGAGTGGGCGAAGAAAATGGAAGGCCTGGGTGCTGGTGAAATCCTGCTGACCAGCATGGACCAGGACGGCATGAAAAACGGCTTCGACCTGGGCGTGACCCGTGCCATCAGCGATGCGCTGGGCATTCCAGTGATCGCCTCGGGTGGTGTCGGCAACCTTCAGCACCTGGCGGACGGCATTATCGAAGGCCACGCCAGTGCGGTTTTGGCGGCGAGTATTTTCCACTTCGGTGAATACACGGTGCAGGAAGCCAAGGCCTATATGGCCCATCGCGGCATCGTGATGCGCTGAACAATCCAATGCAGGCCAGTGGACATCATGGCGTGCCCAAGGCACTCTTGGGTACGCCATGGATTTCGGTAGCCAGACATGCTTAAACGCTTTCTTCTCGTCCTTGCCAGCGCTTCCCTGTTGTTGATCAACGGAGCAAACGCTAAAGACAGCCCCGATACCGACCTGGTGTTGCTGACGGAAAACTTCCCGCCGTACAACATGGCGAAGAACGGCAAGAACTTCGCTCAGGACGAGAACATCAATGGCATCGCCACGGACATCGTCCGTGAGATGTTCAAGCGCGCTGATATTACCTACAGCCTGACCCTGCGCTTCCCCTGGGAGCGAGTCTACAAGCTCGCCCTGGAAAACCCCGGTTACGGGGCCTTCGTCATGGCGCGCCTGCCGGACCGCGAGAGTCTGTTCAAGTGGGTCGGGCCGATCGGTCCGGACGACTGGATCATGTTGGCCAAGGCTGACAGCAAGATCACCCTCGAAACCCTGGATGACGCGCGCAAGTACAAGATTGGCGCCTACAAGGGCGATGCCATTGCCATGACGCTTGCCAAGCAGGGCTTGAAGCCGACGGTAGTGCTGCGCGATCAGGACAATGCGAAGAAACTGGTCAGTGGTCAGATTGATCTGTGGGCCACCGGTGACCCGGCCGGGCGCTATCTGGCGCGCCAGGACGGGGTAACCGGGCTCAAGACGGTACTTCGCTTCAACAGCGCCGAGCTGTACCTGGCGCTGAACAGGAATGTGCCGGACGAAACTGTTGCCAGGCTGCAGGCAGCGCTGGATCAGATGCGCAAGGACGGAAGGGTCGACGAGATCATGGCGAGGTATCTGTAGCCGTTGGCTGGCTAGCGTTGACTTCACTTTCTTCAGGCGGATATTCGGCCAGGTAAAAACTGTCGTTATCGGTGTAAGGCAGGTTGATTCCCGCTTGCGTGCCATCTTCACGCAGCAGGTCGTAGTGGCTGTGCAACTGATAAACCGCCAAAAGCTTGCTCTTGGGAGCGATGGCGACAACTTCTGCGGTTTTCGGGCTGCTCCAGCCTGCTGCTGATGGTTCGGTGCGAGCGAAGTTCCTGTCCAGTCTTGCCGAGAAGTTTATTGGTCGCACAGCGTCCGAAGCCTCGATCGGCCATTCGGTTTCGAACTTGATAGATGTGGTATTGGTGAATATCTGCAAAATACTGCGGACCAACCCCCGTGGCACTGCCCATTTGAAGAACCTGCCCTTTGCGCCTTCGTTATGGGCGTATCCAATGAGCTGATATTCGTCTGTTCTTTCCAGGCGGTAGAACGGTGATTTGTTCAGTTTCTCGACAGGTGACAGGGTGTCGTCCTTGACCGCGAACCAAGGGATCCTGGCGATTTGAGTTGCTCGGGATGTGTCGAGGGTGGGAGGAAATCCGAAGCCGGTGAGTACTGGAACCTCTGGTGTGGAAATGATCTGGAGAGGGATCTGCATCCGCAATGAATAGGCAGCGACGTGCGTCGCAGGCTGGGTATAGCTGTTGACGCCGACAAAGGTGCCGGGCGCAAAGTTTATCTCTCCCGCCGCTGCGGCCGGGGGCTCCAGGCTCCAGGCGCTAAAGTTCTGTTTGGCGCCACTGCCTCTGTCGCTCCAGATCGTATCGCCGACACTTGAAGCGACCACCAGGTCCGAGCGGACGCAACGTACCGCGTTGAGCGAAGGTTTTGCGTGGCCATTGGAGCACACCAACCCCAGCGCCACGTATCCATCAGGCGGGATCGGGCGCCATATCGCACCGTCCACGGTTGACCCCGATCCTGAATCTTTCCAGACCTGTTCAAAGTCATCAGGTGGGCTGAGTGCTTTGCCTTTGAGGGAATCTGCGCCCTGGGGATCACCCTCGCAGACAACCGCCGTCACTCTTTTTCCGTTTATGTTGAGGTCCCCGGATACAGCGATGTCGCCCAGTGGGAAGTAACCCGGCAGAGCATCAGGTGCTGGTGTAGGACGCCAAAAGGTAGCAGGGGCGGAGCGCGAGCCCTTGGTGTCCCAGATCCGGTAGAACTCAGTCGTGAAGTTGATCAGCAGATTGCCGAATTTTATCGGTTCCATTGGCCTGGCGGCCGGGCTGTCGTTGGTTTGCATAGTCAATCCTGATAGTTGAGGAGTGGCTCGGGAGAGCCTCGAACTGTGGAGTTCGCACTATCGGGAAATGGACCAGGCGTCTGGCGGTAATTATTTATAGGTTATGGAGGTTTTTATCTGTAAATGCCGTCTTTGCCATGGGCGGCGGTTGCCCGGTTGCCGCGCACACTGATCATTTGCTTGATATCAATCCACTCAATCCCCTGGGCCTTCAGTTTGGGCAGCTCCCGCTCCAGCACCGCCAGTGTCTGCGGGTACGGATGACCGATCATCACCGCCGAACCCTGTTTGTGCGCAAGACTGATTGCCGTCTGTAGCTGTATGAGGATCGCCGCTTCCGTTGGCTCATCATCGAGAAAAACATCCCGCGAAACGCTCGCCAGGCCGATCCTCTGTGCCTCGGCCGCCGCGACAGTCTGCGCACTGGTGCGGCTATCGACGAAGAGCTTGTGTCGCCGCTGCAGTTCGGCCATCAGCCAGGCCATGGCCGGTCGCTGGGCAGTCATGCGGCTGCCCATGTGATTGTTGATGCCACTGGTGTACGGGACCATTTTGAACGCGGCGTCGAGGCGCTTTTCGAGTTCTTCGATGGGTAGTTCAGGATGCCAGGCGAACGGGCCGGTAGCCGGGTCCATGGGCATGTGCAGGATGACGATTTTGCCTGCTTTGTGGGCTTCGCGGGCGAATTCGCTGGCGTGGGGGGTATCGGGCATGATCGCCGCCGTCACCGGGCCGGGCAGGGCCAGCACGCGGCGATCCCGGGGCAGGTTCTGCCCCAGGTCATCGATGATCAGGCTCAGGTAGGCTTTGTGAGGCGTCGATCCGGCGGGCTCTGCGTGAGCAACACCCGCCAGACAACACAACAGACCGATCAGCAACCGCACAAACATCTCAACGGCCGGACGTGATGCTCAGCCCTTTGAGCAGGCTCAGGGCCTGGGCCAATTGGTAATCATCGTCCTGTGGCATCGGCTTGGCTTTGCCGCTGGAACCGGTCGGTTTGTCGGCGCCGCCGTTGCCGTTGCCCAGGTGACCCTGCAAGTCAGCTTCCTTGAAGTACTCGTTGTCCTGCTCGCTGGTGATCTTGGCCTTGCGCACTTCAATGTCCGGGACGATGCCCTGGGCCTGGATGGAGCGGCCGTTCGGCGTGTAATACAGCGCCGTGGTGATCTTCAAGGCGCGATCATTGTTCAGCGGCAGCACGGTTTGCACCGAACCTTTACCGAAACTGGTGGTGCCCATCAGCACGGCGCGTTTCTGGTCCTGCAGGGCGCCGGCGACAATTTCCGAAGCCGAGGCGCTGCCGCCGTTGATCAACACGACCATCGGCACGGCTTCGCTTTCGTCCTTGCCGGTGGCAGAGAAGCGCAGCTCGGAGTTGGCGATGCGACCCTTGGTGTAAACGATCAGGCCCTTGGTGATGAAGTGGTCGACCACTTCCACCGCCGCCTGCAACACGCCGCCCGGGTTGTTGCGCAGGTCGAGAATGATGCCCTTGAGCTTCTTGCCGTTGTCCTTGCGCAGTTTGGCCAGGGCCTTGGAGACTTCTTCGCCGGTCTTGACCTGGAACTGGGTGATGCGGATGTAGCCGTAGCCCGATTCCAGCAACTGGCTCTTCACGCTCTTCACTTGAATGACGGCGCGGGCCAGGGTCACGTCGAACGGCGGGCCGCCATCGCGTACCAGGGTCAGGGTGATTTTTTCGCCGATCTTGCCGCGCATCTTGTCCACGGCTTCGGTCATGCTCTGGCCGCGGGTGGGCTGGCCGTTGATCTTGACGATGAAGTCGCCGGCCTGGATGCCGGCCTTGGAGGCTGGAGTGTCATCGATGGGCGAAACCACCTTGATGAAACCGTCTTCGGCGCCGACTTCGATGCCAAGACCACCGAATTCACCGCTGGTGCTTTCCTGCAGTTCGGCGAAATCTTCAGGGCCGAGGTAGGCCGAATGCGGATCAAGGTTGCTGAGCATGCCCTTGATGGCGTTTTCCAGCAGGGTCTTGTCGTCCACCGGTTCGACATAAGCGGCCTTGATCCGGTCCATCACCTCGGCAAAGGTGCGCAACTCGTCCAGCGGCAGTGGCGCCTTGGTGGTCGCGGCAGTGCCCGCCGGCGCAACCGCCGGGGCTGGTTGAGCGGCAAACGCCAGAGGCGCGCCGATCACCAGGGCGATCGTCAGGGCCAGCGAGGTAAGGCGGGACAAATGCAGCATGTCGAACGAACTCCTAATGTAGGTAACTCAACGCCTATCCTTGCGCGTGGCACCATTGCGCCGGGTCACTCGGATGACCCTGCTGACGAATTGCGAAATACAGTGCTGGTGTGTCCTGCCCGCCACTGTTACCGACAGTGGAAATAGGCTCACCGGCTTTTACAACGTCACCTGCAGACTTGAGCAGCGTCTGGTTGTGACCGTACAAACTCAAATAGCCATTGCCGTGGTCGAGAATCACCAGCAGCCCGGCGCCGCGCAACCAGTCGGCGAACACCACGCGACCACCGTGTACGGCATGCACCGCACTGCCGGCAGACGCGCCGATCATCACGCCATCCCACTTGGTCCGTGCATCATCGCCACGGCTTTCACCGAAGCGCGCCAGCAATCGACCATCGACAGGCCAGGGAAGTTTGCCGCGGGTTGAAGAAAACGGGCCGCCAAAGGTCTCGCCGGAGCTGGAAACCAGTGCGCCAGGTGTCGATCTGACTGGTTTGCGTGGGGCGTCGTCGCTGGCATCTGCCTGCGCCTGGGCCTCACGTAAACGCTTTTTTTCGGCTTCCTGCTGGGCAATCAGCGCTTTTTGTCGCGCTTCTTCCGCCTCACGGGCCTGGCGGGCCAGAGTTTCTTCAATGGTTTTAAGGACTTTAGACAGGTCTGCCTGATCCTGCTCGCGCGCCGCCAGTTTCTGATCGCGAGCCTTTACGTCGTCATTGAGTTTGGCCAGGACTTGCTGGCGCTCCTGGCGAACTTTCTCGAGTTCGCCACGCTGGGTGTCGAGGCTGCTTTGCTGCACCAACAATTGCGCCTGCTGCATGGCGATGTCTTTTTCGACATTGCTCAGTTGGCGCAGGGTTTCGTTGAAATTCTTCAACTGCTCCAGGCGGGCCTGGCTCAGGTAGTCGTAATAGGTGAGGGTGCGGGCGAATTTTTCCGGATTCTGCTGGTTGAGCAGCAGCTTGAGGTACTCCTGACGACCGTTCTGGTAGGCCGCCCGGGCCTGCATGGCGATCAGTCGTTGCTGTTCAGTGCGCGCGCTCTGGAGTTTTTTTTTCTCGGCATCGAGTCGCTGCAGCTCGGCTTCGCTTTTCTTCAGCTCTTTTTGCAGGGCTTCGACCTGCTTCTCGAGCTTGCCCATTTCGGTTTCGGTGCCCTTGAGCTCTTTCTGCACGCCGGACTTTTCTTCCTGCAGCTTGCCCAGCAGTTTCTTCAGCTCGGCAATGTCCTGACGCGTGGCGTCCAACTGTTGTTGGGTCTCTGCGCGCTCGTCGGCAAAGGCCGGTTGGAGCAGGCATGTCAGGGCTAGGGCTATCAGGACGCGAAGCATAGAGGCGGGCGGCACCAGGGAAAGGGACGGCCTAGTATGCCCGCCATGGGCGGCAAAAAAAATGCCCATTTCTGACTGTGTGATAACTGGAGGGAAGTGTGTGGGGATTTAGCCTTCAAAACCACCACAAACACTGTAGGAGCTGGCTTGCCAGCGATGGCGGAGGATCAGTCAACATAGATGCTGACAGTCAAATTGCTATCGCTGGCAAGCCAGCTCCTACAAGGGTATTTCAGTGTTTGTTCGACCGGGTTACACCAGAATCGAAGTCCCGGTCATTTCCGCCGGTTGCTCGAGGCCCAACAGCTTCAGCATGGTCGGCGCCACGTCCGCCAGAACCCCGCCTTCGCGAACTTTCAAATCGCGCTTGCCAACATAGATGAAAGGCACCGGCTCGGTGGTGTGTGCGGTGTGCGCCTGGCCGGTGGATTCATCGGCCATTTGCTCGACGTTACCGTGGTCGGCGGTGATCAACGCTTCGCCACCGACCTTTTCCAGGGCATCGACGATGCGACCCACGCACAGGTCCAGGCATTCAACCGCCTTGACCGCCGCTTCGAACACGCCGCTGTGGCCGACCATGTCGCCGTTGGCGTAGTTGACCACGATCACGTCGTAACGCTGGTTTTCGATGGCGTCGACGATGCGGTCGGTGACTTCCGGTGCGCTCATTTCCGGCTGCAGGTCATAGGTGGCGACTTTTGGCGACGGAATCAGGATGCGCTCTTCGCCCGGGAACGGTTCTTCGCGGCCGCCGGAGAAGAAGAACGTCACGTGGGCGTATTTTTCGGTTTCAGCGATGCGCAGCTGGGTCTTGCCGTTTTTCGCCAGGTAGTCGCCCAGCACGTTTTCCAGGCTGCCGGCGGCGAAGGCCGATGGCGCAGGGATGCTCGCGGCGTATTGGGTCAGCATGACGAAACCGGCCAGTTTCGGCTGGCGCGCGCGCTCGAACTCACTGAAGCTGTCTTCGACGAATACGCGGGTCAGCTCGCGGGCGCGGTCGGCGCGGAAGTTCATGAACACCACGGCATCGCCGTCTTCGACTTTTACCGGCTCACCGATGGAGGTGGCCTTGACGAATTCGTCGCTCTCGCCACGCTCGTAAGCTGCTTGCAGGCCTTCCTGGGCGGTGGCGGCGTTGAACTCGCCCTGGCCGTCGACGATCAGGTTGTAGGCCTGGGACACACGGTCCCAGCGGTTGTCGCGGTCCATGGCGAAGTAACGGCCGATGATGCTGGCGATCCGGCCTTTGCCCAGGGCCTGGAAGGTCGCGTCGAGCAGCTCGATCGACGATTGCGCGCTTTTCGGCGGGGTGTCGCGGCCGTCGAGGAAGGCGTGCAGGTAGATGTTTTGCGCGCCGCGCTTGAAGGCCAGTTCGGCCATGGCGACCAGGTGATCCTGGTGGCTATGCACGCCGCCATCGGACAGCAGGCCCATGAAATGCACGGCTTTGCCGGCGGCGACGGCTTTGTCCACGGCAGCGCAGATGGTCGGGTTCTCGAAGAACTCGCCGTCACGGATCGATTTGGTGACACGAGTGAAGTCCTGATACACCACGCGACCGGCACCGAGGTTCATGTGGCCGACTTCGGAGTTGCCCATCTGGCCGTCCGGCAAGCCGACGTCCATGCCGCTGCCCGAGATCAGGCCGTTCGGCACGGTGGCCCACAGACGGTCCAGTACAGGCTTCTTCGCCGCAAAAATGGCGTTGGATTCGGGATTGTCGCTGTGACCGAAGCCGTCGAGAATCATCAGGACCAAAGGTTTAGGCGTGGTAGTCATGGAATCCGCTCTGGCTTAAGTAAAAAGGGGCAATGGAAAAGGGAGTCGCAGTTTAAAGCGAAGTTCCGGCCACGTCACCGCCGGACGGGGTTTGGCCCACCATAGTGGCTGTGTATACTGGCCGACATTTTAACGCCCTGGAACCTCCTTCGATGGTTGCTCACCTGATTGAATTCGCCACTAACCACTACATTCTCGTCGGTATCTTCGTCGTACTGCTGGCGTTGCTGATTGCCTACCAAATGCAGGGCGGCGGCCGTAGCCTGAGCACCGGCGAACTGACCGGGCTGGTCAACAAGGACGCAGGCGTGGTGATCGACATTCGTCCAACCAAGGATTTCGCCGCCGGTCACATTGTCGGTGCGGTGAACATTCCCCAGGACAAACTGGCCGCCCGCGTTGGCGAGCTGGAAAAACACAAGGCCAAGACCATCATCCTGGTCGACGCCATGGGCCAGACCGCCGGCACCCACGCCCGCGAATTGATGAAATCCGGCTTCACCGCCGCCAAGCTGTCCGGCGGTATCTCCAGCTGGAAAGCCGACAATCTGCCGTTGGTGAAGTGATATGAGTAGCGTCGTCGTCTATTCCAGCGATTACTGCGGTTATTGTTCCCGGGCCAAACATCTGCTCGTGAGCAAAGGCGTGGCCTTCGAAGAGATCAAGGTCGATGGCAAGCCGCAGGTGCGCGCTGCGATGGCCCAGAAGGCCGGACGTACGTCCGTGCCGCAAATCTGGATCGGCAGCACCCACGTGGGCGGTTGTGATGATTTGTTCGCCCTGGAGCGCGCCGGCAAGCTCGACGCGCTGCTCAAGGCCTGACGGCAATACCCCAAACCAGCAAACCTAAAAGAACCCTGGATCAAGAAGGATCTGCGATGACTGACCAACAGAACACTGCTGCGAACGAAGAAGAAACTGCACCGCAATTCTCCTTGCAGCGCATTTATGTGCGTGACCTGTCCTTCGAAGCTCCGAAAAGCCCGGCGATCTTCCGCCAGCAGTGGGAGCCGAGCGTCGCGCTGGATCTGAACACCCGTCAAAAGTCGCTGGAATCCGACTTCCACGAAGTCGTGCTGACCCTGTCGGTTACCGTGAAAAACGGTGACGAAGTGGCGTTCATCGCTGAAGTGCAACAGGCCGGGATCTTCCTGATCAAGAACCTGGACGACGCTTCGATGAGCCACACCCTGGGTGCGTTCTGCCCGAACATCCTGTTCCCGTATGCTCGCGAAACCCTGGACAGCCTGGTGACCCGCGGTTCGTTCCCGGCACTGATGCTGGCTCCGGTGAACTTCGATGCGCTGTACGCGCAAGAGCTGCAACGCATGCAGGCGGCTGGCGAGACTCCGACCGTTCAGTAAGCATTTTTGAGCGTCGAAGCAAGTCCAATGTGGGAGCGGGCTTGCTCGCGAAAGCGGTTTTTCAGTCAACATTCATGTTGAAGCTGATGACCCCTTCGCGAGCAAGCCCGCTCCCACATTTGTTATGCGGTGTTATTTGAAGTCGTTCTGACGCCAGGCTTCGTAAACGGCGACGGCCACGGTATTCGACAGGTTCAGGCTACGGCAGCCTTCGCGCATCGGCAGGCGCAGGCGTTGCTCGCTGGGCAGGGCATCGAGTACCTCGGCGGGCAAGCCCCGGCTTTCCGGACCAAAGAGAAACGCATCACCCGGGGCAAAGCTGGCATCGTGGAACGGCCGCGAACCCTTGGTGGTGAACGCGAACAGCCGAGGATGGCCGAGGCTCTCCAGGCAGCTGGCAAGGTCCGCGTGGCGTTGCAGGGTGGCATACTCGTGGTAGTCGAGGCCGGCCCGGCGCAGGCGCTTGTCGTCCATCTCGAAGCCCAGCGGTTCGATCAAATGCAGGTGGCAGCCACTGTTGGCGCACAGCCTGATAACGTTGCCGGTATTCGGCGGAATTTCTGGTTGGAAAAGGATGACGTGAAACATGCACGGCTCCGAAGGTAAAGATGACGGGCATTCTACGCCGCAAGCAGGCGTGCGTTCGAAACTATTCCTGCGGGTGATGGGCTCGCTGGCGATTGTCGGGGTGATGGTCGGGATGATGATCGGTCGCCTGACCACGCCAGACCCCAGTCAGTTGCAGCAGGTTGAAGTGACCGGCGACGGACTGGTGGTGTGGTTCAACAACGAACCCAAGACCCACGGCGAAATCGTCGACGGCAGTGTCGCGCTGCTGTTTGGCGCCGAGGGCAAGGCGCAGAAAGGCCAGCTCAAGCTCGACGGCAAGGACGTGAACTGGCGGGTACGTTTGAGCGATGGGGGGTTGTTGCTGACGCTGGTGGCGGCCCGGCCCCTGCAGGGCGAGTGGGCCGGTAGCGAGGTCGATGACCGCTGGCGGCTGGAGATCCTTCTCCGGGAGCAATAAAAGAGGGAATCCCCGGCCTGCCTGTACCAAGGTCCCCAAAACGGCAGGCTCGTCGCGAGTGCGGTGTGAGCCGGGTGTAAAGAAGGAACCCCTGACCTGCCTGTATCAAGGGCCCCAAAACGGCTGGGCTCGTCGCGGTTGCGGTGTGAGCCCGGTGTAAAGAGGGGAATCCCCGGCCTGCCTGTACCAAGGTCCCCGAAACTGGGTAGGTGAACTGATTCACTTGAAAGGGTTATTGCAGGGGGCGTGCCAAGTTTTAACATTGCGAAACAAAAAACGCCGAAAGCCCCGTAATCCGGGGCTTTCGTGTTTTTTCGATAGGGGTTCGATAGCGAATGCAGACGGGGTTTCGGATCGGTTGTCGTGCGCGATTGCGGTTCACGGTGCATTCAGTCGGTGCACGCCGGCCCTGAAAAGCATCGCGGGCAAGCCCGCTCCCACAGTGTCTTATGATGATCACAATTAATGTGTTCACCACCGATCAACTGTAGGAGCGGGCTTGCCCGCGATTGGATGTAACTGACAGCGAATAACTTAGGGCTGATCAGCCCTCATCCCCTTCGTCATCATCCCCGCCATCCACCTTCATCCCCAATTCCTTGATCTTGCGGGTCAGGGTATTACGCCCCCAGCCCAGCAAAACCGCAGCATCACGGCGGCGACCAGCGGTGTGTTTGAGGGCGGTCTCGATCATGATCCGCTCGAAGGCCGGCACGGCGCTGTCGAGCAGGCTCGATTGGCCGCGGGCCAGTGCCTGGTCAGCCCACTGGCGCAGGGCCTGTTCCCAGTTGGTCACGGGTGCCGAATCCTGTGGCAGGCTCAGCAGTTCCGGCGGCAGGTCGCCGATGTGCACTTCGCGACCCGAAGCCATCACCGTGATCCAGCGGCAGGTGTTCTCCAACTGCCGCACGTTGCCTGGCCACGGCAAGTTCTTCAGGTATTCCTCGGTTTCGCTTTTCAGCAGCTTCGGCTCGACGGCCAGCTCCTGGGCGGCGCGGCTGAGGAAGTGCTTGGCCAGGGTCGGGATGTCTTCGCGACGGTCCGACAGGCGCGGGATATGGATGCGGATCACGTTGAGGCGATGGAACAGGTCCTCGCGGAATTTCCCGGCATGCACCAGGGTTTCCAGGTTCTGGTGAGTCGCGGCGATGATGCGCACATCGACCTTCACCGGCACATGACCGCCGACGCGGTAGAACTCGCCATCAGCCAGTACGCGCAGCAAGCGGGTCTGGGTGTCTGCCGGCATGTCGCCGATTTCATCGAGGAACAGCGTGCCGCCGTCCGCCTGTTCGAAGCGCCCGCGCCGCAGGTTGGCCGCGCCGGTAAAGGCGCCTTTTTCATGGCCGAACAGTTCGGATTCCATCAGGTCCTTGGGGATCGCCGCCATGTTCAGCGCGATGAACGGCGAAGCGGCTCGCGGGCTGTGACGGTGCAGGGCGTGGGCCACTAGTTCCTTACCGGTACCGGACTCGCCGTTGATCAGCACGGTGATGTTGGAATGGCTCAGGCGGCCGATGGCGCGAAACACCTCCTGCATCGCCGGCGCTTCACCGATGATTTCCGGGGTGCGGGTCAAGGCGACCGGGACTTCCAGGCCTTGCTGTTCCTGAGCGTGCTGGTTCGCGCGTTTGACCAGCGACACCGCTTCGTCCACATCGAACGGTTTGGGCAAGTACTCGAAGGCGCCGCCCTGATAGGACGCGACAGCGCTGTCCAGATCGGAGTGAGCGGTCATGATGATCACCGGCAGCCGGGGGTGCTGCTCGCGAATCCGCGCCAGAAGGTCCAGGCCGCTGGCGCCGGGCATGCGGATGTCGGAGATGATCACGTCCGGTTGCTGGCGCGCCAGACGGCTCATCACGCCATCGGCGCTGTCGAAGCTTTGCGTGGTCATGCCTTCCTGTTGCAAGGCTTTTTCCAGGACCCAACGGATAGAACGGTCGTCATCGACGATCCACACGGTTTCACTACGGCTCATGTCGATGTGGCTCCTTGTTCCAGTGGCAGAAAGATCGAGAAAGTGGTGTGGCCGGGGTGGCTGTCACATTCGATCAGGCCCTGGTGCTGGCTGATGATGTTCTGGGTAATGGCCAAGCCCAGCCCGGTACCGTCCGGACGACCGCTGACCATGGGAAAGAAGATGGTTTCCTGAAGTTCCGCGGGAATGCCCGGGCCGTTGTCGATGATCTCGATCTTGGTCACCAGGCGATGGCGTACGTGGCCAATGGTGAACTGGCGCATGGTGCGGGTGCGCAGGCTGATGCGGCCCAGGCGCAGCTCGTTCTGGCTGCTGATGGCCTGCATCGCATTGCGCACGATGTTCAGCACCGCCTGGATCATTTGCTCGCGATCGATCAGGACGTCAGGAATGCTTGGGTCGTAGTCGCGCACCAAGGTGATGCAGCCCTGGCTTTCGGCTTCCACCAGATGGCAGACCCGTTCAAGCACTTCGTGGACATTGCACATGGCCAGTGAAGGCAGCTTGTTGGAACCGAGCATGCGGTCCACCAGGTTACGCAGGCGGTCGGCTTCTTCGATGATGACGTTGGTGTAATCGCGCAGGCTTTCTTCCGGCAGCTCCCGGGCCAGCAATTGAGCCGCGCCGCGAATCCCGCCCAAGGGGTTCTTGATTTCATGGGCCAGGCCGCGCACCAGCATCTTGCTGGTTTCCTGTTTGGACAGCTGTGCTTCTTCCTTGGTGATCCGCAGCAGGCGGTCACGAGGGTGGACTTCGAGCAGCAGCATCGTGTGGCCATCGCTCAGAATCGGCGTAACCGCGTAGTCGACGGTCAGGGTCTGGCCAGTGAGGGCGGTGAGCAAGGCTTCGCGCTTGGTGAACGGGTGCGCTTGTTCGACTGCCTGGCGCAACGAGTTCAGCGCCTCGGTCGATTCGGTAAACAGTTCACTGATGAACTGCCCATGGCTACGCTGACCGCTGATGGCCAGCAGCATCTCCGCCGCTGGGTTCATGTACTCGAGGCGCAGTTCGGCGTCGAGCAGGATGGTGGCGGTGGTGAGGTTGTCGAGTAGCAAACGGTGGAGTGCGTCGCTAATGGTCATCGGGACCTCTTTTGGGGCGGAGCATGCGCAAGAAACAAGCGTTGATGCGGGGAAAATGCAAAAACCAAACCAAGGCTCCGAAAAGAAGCGCTAAAGGCCTGAAACGGGCGTTTGACGCTCGTTTGCGTGGCGCTTTGCCAGCTTTCGCGGGTAGTTTCGAACCAAAATGGGTTGCAATGTGAGTACGGTGCAAGCAATTGCACCAATATAGTGCGCAAACCTGAACGAGGTTAAAAAAGGCGCTGGAAAGGATTTTTTTCTTCGGCGGGCTTGTCGCTGAGGGGACATTCCGGCCTCTGGCCGTAGTCATCGAGGGTGCAGGGTTTGATCTTGCGCTTCTGGGCGAGGGATGTGCGCTGCATATGGAAGGGTTGGCTGGCGGTGCGTTCGACGATGCGCCCCTGTTCGTCGAGGATTTCCACGGACAGGGTATGGCTGCCGCGATCGATGTTGCTCAACGGGAACACCGGGCTCAGGCCGGGCTCGGCGGTGGGTTGGCCATCGAGCAGCAGCCGGTAGCGGTGACCGGGTTGCAGGCCGGGCTCGTTGGTGGCGCTGACGATGACTTCGCCAGCGTTGTCGCGGATGGTCGCGTCTGGCTCCGGTACCAGGATCCGCAGCAGGTCGTAGTGGAATGCCGGTTGCTCTTCGGCCGTTGTTGCTGCGATCAAGGGCGCGGCCGTGATGGGGTGGGCAGCCAATTGATTGCTTTTGCTCAGCGGCACCCGCTTGACGTTACCGGGCTTGGGTCGATCGGTGAAAACCCGATTGCCTTGGGGGTCAACGTAAGTAAAGACCTCCGCCGATGCGGGCAGCGCGATGAAGAAGGCGATCAGCAGCCAGGTCTTCATGGCGTGTGCACTCGTTGCACGGTGACGCTTGTGGTGGGGCTTTGCTGCACAACGTTTTCGCCATCTATCACTTGTACGGCGAGGCGGTGTTCGCCGCGATCAATGTTCACCAGTTGCAGAGTCGGCACATTGCCTGGCTGGCCGTAGGGCTGGTCGTCCAGCAGCAGGCGCAACAGGTGGGGGGCTTGCAGGCGCGGCTTGATCAGTACCGTTACGGTGAACGTGCCGTTGTTGGCGCGCAGGGCTTCGCGGGTGGGCAGGCCGGTCAGCTCCAGCACTTCATAGGTCTTGTGGGGCTGTTCATTACCAGTGGCTTGAGCAGTGGGTGCGTTTTCGCCTTGAGGCTGGCGTTCGACACTGTTGAGGGGCGGCAAGTCGATCGCTTGGGCGCTGACGCCGTCAGGCGGTTGATTGCTGTAGGCGGTAGCGCCGTTGGCGTCCGTGTACTTGTAGATCTGCGCCGCGGCGGGCAGGGCGATCAGCAGCAGGATGAAGAAAAAACCACGACCCATGGAATCGACCGCAAGCGAAAATGTTGGGTTGCAGCATAGGCCAGGCTTGGTGGTTTCCCCAAGCCGCGAAACATTTGAGATCCCCTGTGGGAGCGGGCTTGCTCGCGAAGGCGCCGGCACATTCAAGATCAATGTGTCAGACAGATTGCTTTCGCGAGCAAGCCCGCTCCCACATTTGATCTTTGTATGGGCATAAAAAAGGCCTCCCGAAGGAGGCCTCTTTTTGTCACGCCGCGTGTCGCGGCGCTACCGGATCAGCAGCTGTAGTACAGCTCGTATTCCAGTGGGTGTACGAAGGTACGTACCTTGATTTCTTCTTCGCTTTTCAGGGCGATGTAAGCGTCGATGAAGTCGTCGCTGAAAACGCCGCCTTTGGTCAGGAACGCACGACCTTTGTCCAGCTCTTCCAGGGCTTCTTTCAGGCTGCCGCAAACTTGTGGGATCTCTTTCGCCTCTTCAGGCGGCAGGTCGTACAGGTTTTTGTCAGCTGCGTCGCCAGGGTGGATCTTGTTCTGGATGCCGTCCAGGCCAGCCATCAACAGTGCGGCGAAGCACAGGTACGGGTTGGCAGCCGGATCCGGGAAACGTGCTTCGATACGGCGGGCTTTCGGGCTCGACACGTAAGGAATACGGATCGAAGCGGAACGGTTGCGAGCCGAGTAGGCCAGCATCACTGGAGCTTCGAAGCCTGGAACCAGACGCTTGTAGGAGTTGGTGGCCGGGTTGGTGAAGCCGTTCAGGGCCTTACCGTGCTTGATGATGCCGCCGATGAAGTACAGCGCGGTGTCGGACAGGCCGGCATAGCCTTCGCCAGCGAAGGTGTTCTTGCCATCTTTCCAGATGGACATGTGCACGTGCATACCCGAGCCGTTGTCGCCGTACAGAGGCTTAGGCATGAAGGTCGCGGTGCGGCCGTAAGCGTCAGCAACGTTGTGCACGACGTACTTCAGGGTTTGGGTTTCGTCGGCTTTCTTCACCAGAGTGTTGAACTTGACGCCGATTTCGTTCTGGCCGGCAGTTGCCACTTCGTGGTGGTGAACTTCGACGGTCAGGCCCATTTCTTCCAGTGCGTTGCACATGGAGGTACGGATTTCGTGGTCGTGGTCGAACGGTGGAACCGGGAAGTAGCCGCCTTTGACGCCTGGGCGGTGGCCCTTGTTGCCGCCTTCGATGTCCTGGTCGGACATCCACGAACCTTGTTCGGAGTAGATCTTGAACATGGAACCGGAAATGTCGGACTTGAACTTCACTTGGTCAAAGATGAAGAACTCTGGCTCTGGACCGGCGTATACGGTGTCACCGATAGCGGTGGCCTTCAGGTGCTCTTCAGCGCGCTTGGCGATCGCACGTGGGTCGCGGTCGTAGCCTTGCATGCTCGAAGGTTCGATGATGTCGCAGACCAGGATCAGGGTCGGCTCTTCGGTGAACGGGTCCAGAACAGCGGTGGAGTCGTCCGGCATCAGGATCATGTCGGAGGCTTCGATGCCTTTCCAGCCAGCGATGGAGGAACCGTCGAACATTTTGCCGACTTCGAAGAAGTCGTCATCCAGCGCATCGCGAGCCGGCATGGTCACGTGGTGCTGAGTGCCTTTGGTGTCCGTGAAGCGCAGATCAATCCATTTGACGTCATGATCTTTGATGAGTTGAACCGACTTCGACATAGTGTCCTCCGGGTGGCTTCGGGCTAGTAGTGGATGCCCTTAAATGTGGGTGATGCCGGCGCGAATACTCTGCCAAGGCAACCTGCCTCACAAGGGAGCAAATTGCATGCCAGTGCCCCACCATGGGTTTTTTGCCCCAATTTCACGCCTGTCAGGCGGAAAAGCACCTTAAAGCGGAAAAACGCGCCCTACAATGTGGCGTTTATTTCAGTAAGTGACCTGTTTTGGTGCGCGCAAAACCTTCTGCACATTAACTGGTTAAACCTTGAGCAATTTCCGCTATAATCCGCGCCCCCCTTTTTCGGCAGGCCTCGCGCGCGCTGTTTCCATGAAATTAATCGTAAAAGTCTTCCCCGAGATCACCATCAAGAGCCGCCCGGTACGGATGCGTTTCATCCGTCAGTTGGCCAAGAACATCCGTGCCGTGCTCCGCGATCTGGACCCGGCTGTGGTGGTGAACGGCGTGTGGGACAACCTCGAGCTGGAAACCCGCGTCAGCGACCCCAAGGCCCTGAAGGAGATGGGCGAGCGCCTGAGCTGCATGCCGGGCATCGCGCACTTCCTGCAAATCGACGAATACCCGCTGGGCGATTTCGACGACATCGTTGAAAAGTGCAAGCAGCACTACGGTGATGCACTGGCCGGCAAGATCTTTTCAGTGCGTTGCAAGCGCGCCGGCAAGCACCCATTCAGCTCGATCGATATCGAAAAATATGTCGGCAGCCAGTTGCGCCGTCAGTGTGGTGCCGCCGGGATCGACCTGAAAAAGCCTGAAATTGAAGTCCGGATCGAAGTTCGCGACCAACGGTTGTTCGTGATCCACAGCCAGCACAATGGCATCGGCGGCTACCCGCTGGGCGCCCTGGAGCAGACGCTGGTGCTGATGTCCGGTGGTTTCGACTCCACCGTGGCGGCCTACCAGATCATGCGCCGCGGCCTGATGGCGCATTTCTGCTTCTTCAATCTGGGCGGACGTGCCCACGAATTGGGCGTCATGGAAGTCGCGCATTTCATCTGGAAGAAGTACGGCAGCTCCCAACGCGTGCTATTTGTCAGTGTGCCGTTCGAGGAAGTACTGGGCGAAATTCTCGGCAAAGTCGATAACAGTCATATGGGCGTAGTATTGAAGCGTATGATGTTGCGCGCTTCCTCCCAGATTGCCGATCGACTGCACATCGATGCGCTGGTCACCGGTGAGGCGATCTCCCAGGTGTCGAGCCAGACGTTGCCGAACCTGTCGGTGATCGATTGCGTGACCGACAAGCTGGTCCTGCGTCCACTGATCGTCGCGCACAAGCAGGACATCATCGACACGGCCAACGAGATCGGCACCGCCGATTTCGCCCGGCACATGCCGGAGTACTGCGGGGTCATCTCGGTCAATCCGAAGACCGCGGCCAAGCGCCACCGCGTCGAGCACGAAGAGAAAGAATTCGATATGGCGGTACTCGAGCGTGCGCTCGAAAACGCCAAGCTGGTGCCGATCGATCGCGTGATCGACGAATTGGGCCAGGACTTGCAGATTGAAGAAGTCAGCGAAGCGCTGGCCGGTCAGATCGTCATCGACATCCGTCACCCGGATGCCGCTGAAGACGACCCGCTGGACCTTGCTGGCATCGAGGTACAAACGATGCCGTTTTATGCAGTGAACGCTCGTTTCAAGGAACTGGACCCTACTCGCCAGTACCTGCTGTATTGCGACAAAGGCGTGATGAGTCGCCTGCATGCCCACCATTTGCTCAGTGAGGGGCATGCCAATGTGCGCGTTTATCGACCGAGCTAAGTGCCCGGGGCTGTTTGCCTGTGGCCTGCGTCACCGGCCCCCCGATGCCACCGTCAAGCTGTAACGGCTTTCACGGACGCTACTGTTAATCGCTGCCAAGACTTGTCAGCACACCGAATCCTCTGATCGAGATACACAAGTGATCGAAAATCTACGCAACATCGCCATCATTGCCCACGTTGACCATGGTAAGACCACCCTGGTAGACAAACTCTTGCGTCAATCCGGCACCCTGGAGCGCAACGAGCTCAACGACGAGCGCGTGATGGACTCCAACGACCAGGAAAAAGAGCGCGGTATTACCATTCTGGCGAAAAACACCGCCATCAACTGGAACGGCTACCACATCAACATCGTGGACACCCCGGGCCACGCCGACTTCGGCGGCGAAGTTGAACGCGTAATGTCGATGGTCGACTCCGTTCTGCTGCTGGTTGACGCTCAAGACGGCCCTATGCCGCAAACCCGTTTCGTGACCAAGAAGGCTTTCGAAGCCGGCCTGCGTCCGATCGTGTGCATCAACAAGGTTGACCGTCCAGGCGCGCGTCCGGACTGGGTTCTGGACCAGATCTTCGACCTGTTCGACAACCTGGGTGCTACCGAAGAACAGCTGGACTTCAAAGTCGTCTACGCCTCGGCCCTGAACGGTATTGCCGGTCTGGACCACACCGAAATGGCTGAAGACATGACCCCGCTGTACCAGTCGATCGTCGACAACGTACCCGCGCCGGCTGTTGACCGTGAAGGTCCGTTCCAGATGCAGATCTCCGCACTGGACTACAACAGCTTCCTGGGTGTTATCGGTGTTGGCCGTATCGCTCGTGGTCGCGTCAAGCCGAACACCCCGGTTGTCGCTATCGGCGCCGACGGCAAGAAGCGCAACGGTCGTATCCTGAAGCTGATGGGTCACCACGGTCTGCACCGTGTAGACGTTGAAGAAGCTGCAGCAGGCGACATCGTGTGCATCAGCGGTATGGACTCGCTGTTCATCTCCGACACCCTGTGCCACCCGGACACCGTTGAAGCGATGAAGCCGTTGACCGTCGACGAGCCAACCGTTTCCATGACCTTCCAGGTAAACGACTCGCCATTCTGCGGTAAAGAAGGCAAGTTCGTGACGTCCCGTAACATCAAGGAACGTCTGGACAAAGAGCTGCTGTACAACGTTGCACTGCGCGTTGAAGAAGGCGACTCGGCTGACAAGTTCAAGGTTTCCGGCCGTGGTGAGCTGCACCTCTCGGTTCTGATCGAAACCATGCGTCGCGAAGGCTTCGAAATGGCTGTAGGCCGTCCGGAAGTGATCATCCGTCTGGTTGACGGCGTGAAGCACGAACCGTTCGAAAACGTCACCATCGACCTGCCGGAAGAATCCCAGGGCAAGGTGATGGAAGAGATGGGCCTGCGTAAGGGCGACCTGACCAACATGGTGCCGGATGGCAAGGGCCGTGTACGTCTGGAATACAACATCCCTGCTCGTGGTCTGATCGGTTTCCGTAACCAGTTCCTGACCCTGACCAACGGTGCTGGCATCCTGACCTCGATCTTCGACCGTTACGACGTGATGAAGTCCGGCGACATGTCCGGCCGTCAGAACGGCGTTCTGGTTTCGGTTGAAACCGGCAAGGCACTGACCTACTCCCTGGAAACCCTGCAGGCGCGTGGCAAGCTGTTCGTAGAACACGGTCAGGAAATCTACAACGGTCAGATCGTTGGTCTGAACAGCCGTGACAACGACCTGGGCGTTAACCCTACCAAGGGCAAGAAGCTCGACAACATGCGTGCTTCGGGTAAAGACGAAACCATCGCCCTGGTTCCACCTGTTCGCTTCACCCTGGAACAGGCTCTGGAATTCATCCAGGACGATGAATTGTGCGAAGTGACTCCAAAGTCGATTCGCCTGCGTAAGAAAATTCTTGACGAAAGCGAGCGTACCCGCGCTGCCAAGAAAGCCAAGGCATAAGATTTAGCCTGGCTTAACGAAAACGCCCCCGGTCGAAAGGCCGGGGGCGTTTTTGTTTGTCTGGGGTTTGTGCGGTGTTTGTGCTGGCCCCTTCGCGAGCAAGCCCGCTCCCACAGGGGAAACGCATTCCAATGTGGGAGCGGGCTTGCTCGCGAAGAGGGCTGATCAGTCGCCGCAGAAATCAGGAAATATCAGAACCGCTCAATCGCCCGCGAACTCCGCTCGCGCTCCACTTCCTTCGGCTTGTACGCGCAATACCCCGGCCGCGGGCCGATTTTCGGGTGGTTGCGGCAAGTATCCGGGCGCTTTTCATAAATAGTGCACAGACGGCTCTTACGATCCAGGTAGTAGCAATCGTTGTTGCTCATGCGCTGGAGGGTGAAGATTCCTGACTTCTGGTTGAAGCGCTCGACCAAACCTTCCTTTTGCAGGCGCTTGGCGATGTTCTTTGGCGGGTCACCCAGCTCGAATTCATCGACCACGCCGATACGGACCAGATCCTTGATCTTGACCTCGACCGGCAGGGTGCAGCAGCTGGACATGCACGAGCCGCACATCGGGGCAGAGTACTTGGCCCAGGTATCGAGGCGGTCGATCTCTGCGGCAGCGATCAGGTTCGGCTTCATCATCGTTTGTTACCAGCGTGTGCATCAGGGCGCGCGATCATACCGGGA
Source organism: Pseudomonas sp. A-R-19 (assembly GCF_019956575.1). Classification (NCBI taxonomy): domain Bacteria; kingdom Pseudomonadati; phylum Pseudomonadota; class Gammaproteobacteria; order Pseudomonadales; family Pseudomonadaceae; genus Pseudomonas; species Pseudomonas sp. A-R-19. The sequence goes on along the minus strand of NZ_JAHBDR010000044.1, from coordinate 62,803 downwards.
CTGGTGGATTTTTGAACAACCTTTCGCCAGTTTTTTTCGCAGACGGTGCAAACAGCCGGAAAATCGGCACGGGCCCTGCATTCATTCAGGCACATGACAACGCAAAGTCGATCCAGCTCGTCTTCAAGGGAAAAACTGCCGAACCAGAGCCTCTACCGCCTGTCAGACCGTCTAGGCTCAGACAACTCCAAGCTCGCTCGAGGTCCTATCGATGACTCAAGAACCACTTGTTCGCGAAGCAGAGGTGGCCGCATTCCGCGACGCCGTCTTGACCAAACTCACTTATGCAGTGGGTAAAGACCCGGATCACGCCTTCGACCATGACTGGTTCGAAGCCATTGCCCTGGCCGCGCGGGACCACATGGTCGAGCACTGGATGGACCATACGCGGCAGATCTACCGTAAAGGCCAGAAGCGCGTTTATTACCTCTCCCTGGAGTTTCTCATCGGTCGCCTGCTGTTCGACAGCCTGAGCAACCTCGGCCTGCTCGACGTGGCGCGCGAAGCCCTGACCGAACTCGGCGTCGACCTTGAGCGCATCCGCTTGCTGGAGCCCGATGCAGCCCTGGGCAACGGCGGTCTCGGGCGCCTGGCGGCGTGTTTCCTGGAAAGCATGTCGACCCTCGGCATCGCCGGTCATGGCTATGGTATTCGTTACGAACACGGGTTGTTCCGCCAGGCGATCGTCGACGGCTGGCAGCAGGAGCAGACCGAGCACTGGCTGGATTTCGGCAATCCCTGGGAGTTTGAGCGGCCGGAGGTGGTGTACCCGATCGGTTTTGGCGGCGGCGTCGAAACCGTGACCGATGAAAACGGCAAGTCCAGGCAGGTCTGGCACCCGGCGGAAACCGTGCGGGCCATTGCCTACGACACGCCAGTGGTCGGCTGGCGCGGGGCGAGCGTCAACACGCTGCGCCTGTGGCGCGCCCGGGCCATGGAAGATCTGCACCTGGAGCGTTTCAACGCCGGCGACCACTTGGGCGCCGTGGCCGAAGTGGCCCGGGCCGAAAGTATCTCCCGGGTGCTGTACCCGGCGGACAGCACCGAGGCCGGCCAGGAGTTGCGCCTGCGCCAGGAGTACTTCTTCGTCGCCGCCTCGTTGCAGGACCTGCTGCGCCGTCATCGCAACATGCACACCTCGGTGCTGACCCTGGGCGATCACGCTTCGATCCAGCTCAACGACACTCACCCCTCGATTGCCGTGGCTGAACTGATGCGGCAACTGGTCGACGTGTATGACGTGGCGTGGGATGCAGCGTGGCAGGTCACCGTCGATACGCTGTCCTACACCAACCACACATTGCTCCCCGAAGCGCTGGAAACCTGGCCGGTCGGCTTGATGGAGCGCATGTTGCCGCGGCACATGCAGATCATTTACCTGATCAACGCCCATCACATCGACTCGCTCCGGGCCAAAGGCATTCACGACTTCGACGTACTGCGCGCGGTGTCGCTGATCGAGGAAGACAACGGTCGCCGAGTGCGCATGGGCAACCTGGCGTTTCTCGGCTCCCACAGCATCAACGGTGTATCCGGGCTGCACACGCAACTGATGCGCCAGACGGTGTTCTCCGAACTGCACAAGCTCTACCCGGATCGCATCAACAACAAAACCAACGGCATCACCTTCCGTCGCTGGCTGTATCAGGCCAACACGGAGCTGACCTCGATGCTGGTCGACACCCTCGGGCCCGAAGTACTGGATAACCCGGAAGAGCGTTTGCTCGCCCTCGAACCGTTCGCCGAGAAAAGTGCATTCCGCAAGGCATTTGCCGAGCAGCGCCTGCACAGCAAGAAAGCCCTGGCGTACCTGATCCATGAGCGGCTGGGCGTGGCGGTCAACCCGGCGGCGATGTTCGATGTGCAGGTCAAGCGCATCCACGAATACAAACGCCAGTTGCTCAACCTGATGCACACCGTGGCGTTGTACCAGGCGATCCGCGCGGAACCTGAAATCGACTGGGTGCCACGGGTGAAAATTTTCGCCGGCAAGGCTGCCGCGAGTTATCACCAGGCCAAACTGATCATCAAGCTGACCAACGACATTGCCCGTGTGGTGAACAACGACCCGACCGTGCGCGGCTTGCTCAAAGTGGTGTTCCTGCCCAACTACAACGTCAGCCTGGCGGAGAGCATCATTCCGGCGGCGGACTTGTCCGAGCAGATCTCCACCGCCGGTTTCGAAGCGTCAGGCACCAGCAACATGAAGTTCGGCCTGAACGGCGCGCTGACCATCGGCACCCTGGACGGGGCCAACGTGGAAATGTGCGATCGCATCGGCGCCGAGCACATGTTCATCTTCGGCCTCAGCGCGCAGCAGGTGGAAGCGCGCAAGCAGAACCATGAGTTCAGCGCGGTACCGGATATTGCCGCGTCCCATCGTCTGAACGATGTGCTGCAAGCGATTCGTGGCGGGGTGTTCTCGCCGGATGATCCGTCCCGTTACACCGGTCTGATCGATTCGCTGGTGGATTACGACCGTTTCCTGGTCTGCGCCGATTTCGATTCCTACTGGAATGCGCAGATGCGCGTCGAGGCCCATTGGCACGATTCGAAGGAGTGGTGGCGTTCAGCGGTGTTGAACACGGCGCGGATGGGTTGGTTCTCGTCTGACCGGACCATTCGCGAGTACGCCACGGAGATCTGGAAGGCGCTGGAGTAGTTTTACGCCCTGGTCGATATACTAAGCGCCACCTCCACCCCCTGTGGGAGCGGGCTTGCTCGCGAAGAGGGCGTGTCAGCCAACATCTTTGTTGCCTGACACTCCGCTTTCGCGAGCAAGCCCGCTCCCACATGGGGGTGGAGGTGCACTGGATTCCGGGTGTCTGGCCACTAGACTGAGGCTTTACACCCGGACTTGCCTCATGATGGGGCCGCTTAGGGATATCAACCATGCAATGGATTTTCATGCTGATCGGGCTGGTGCTCGGCTGGATTCTCGACGAGTCTTTCAGCGATGCGCTGCTGGGCGCGTTACTCGGATTGGGTATCGGCCAGGCGATTCGCATAACGCGCATGGACGCCCGAGCGGTGGAGCAGCAACGCCTGCTGCAAGCGGTCGAGCAACGGCTGGCGGCGCTCGAAGCGTCAGGCGTCAAGGCGCCGGAAACCACCGAACCGCTGGCATCGCCTGAAACCTACCTTGATGAAACACCTGCCGCAGCCCGAGAGTTGGTCTGGGAACTGCCGCCGGAACTCGAACCGATTGCTGCAGCAGCCACCGAAACCAACAGTCCGCAGCCCGCCGATGCCTGGAGGCACGAGCCGAGCGTTCGCGACGCGCAACCGCGTGGCCCGAACCTCATCGACCGCGCGATCAGCCGCGCCCGTGCCTGGTTGTTTGGCGGCAATACCGTGTTGCGGGTCGGCGTGGTGTTGCTGTTCCTCGGCCTGGCCTTTTTGCTGCGCTACGCCACCGAGGGTGTGGTGGTGCCGCTTGAGTTGCGCTACGCAGGCGTTGCGGTGGCAGCCTTGGGGTTGCTCGGATTGGGTTGGTGGTTGCGAGCGCGCAACAGCAGTTACGCGCTGATCCTGCAGGGCACCGGGATCGCCGTGTTGTACCTGACGGTGTTTGCCGCGATGCGCCTGCATCCGCTGCTTGATCCCTCGGCGGCGTTTGGCCTGCTGGTGGCGGTGACGATCTGTTCGGCGATTCTCGCCATTACCCAGGACTCCCTGGGGTTGGCCGCCGCTGCCGCACTGGGCGGATTCGCCGCGCCCATCCTGGCCTCCACCGGCGCCGGCAGCCACGTCGCGCTGTTCAGCTATTTCATCTTGCTCAACGCCGGCATCCTCGCCATTGCCTGGTTCAAGGCCTGGCGGCTGTTGAATGTCATCGGCTTCACCGGCACCTTCGGCATCGGTTTCGCCTGGGGTTTGCGCTCTTACTCACCGGAGTTGCTGTGGAGCACCGAGCCGTTTCTGATTGTGTTCTTCCTGATGTACCTGGTCATTGGTCTGCTGTACGCCCGACGCAAGTTGATGCAAATGAGCGATGCACCGCAACAGAGCAGTCGCGAAGCGCTGCTGCAGTGGTCGGCGCGCAAGGGTGACTACGTCGACGGCACACTGCTGTTCGGCCCGCCGTTGGTGGGTTTCGGCTTGCAGTTCACGCTGGTGCAGCACCTGGAGTTCGCCGCGGCGTTCAGTGCCTTGGCGCTGGGCATGATTTACATGGGGCTCGCCCGTTGGCTGATGGTCGGACGCACCCTGTTGCTGGGGGAAACCTGCCTGGCCTTGGGGGTGATCTTCGCCAGCCTGGCGATTCCGCTGGGGCTCGATGCACGCTGGACAACGGCGGCGTGGGCGGTGGAGGGCGCGGGGATCTTCTGGCTCGGTCTGCGTCAGCAAAGACCCTTGGCGCGGGCCTTTGCCTTGCTCCTGCAACTGGGTTCGGCACTGACGTTTCTCAGCGAGTTGCACAACAGCGAAAGCAGCCTGCTCGGCGGTGTCCCGTTAGGTGCGCTGTTGTTGGGCGTCGCGTTGCTGTTCAGTTTCTACCAGTTGCGTAAAGCCTTGCCGGAACAGATCCGGCCTTGGGAACTGCATGGCTTGCCGGTACTGGCTTGCCTGGGGCTGGCGTTTCTCTATTTGCTGGCGCCGCTGTTCTTCTTCAGCCACGGCACGGTGATCAGTTGGGCCCTGGCCGGGGTGCTGACGTTGTTGATTGGCTTGCACCTGCGATCGCGAACGTTCGTGTTCAGCGCGCTTGCTGTGCAACTGTTGGCTGGCGCGTTGTTCCTGGCGACGGGGCCGCTGTTCAGTGAAAGCCTTAATCCCTTGGCCCATGCCGGGTTCTGGGCGCCGCTGGTGCTGGGGCTGGCGGCGATGGTCGGCGCCTGGCGATTGCAGATTGGCCATTCGCTCGCAGCACTCGAAGGACTGAGCCTGTTGCGATTGTCCCAGGCGTTGCTGGTGTGGGGCGCAGGCTGGTGGGCGTTGGCCTGGGTCATCGAAGTGGTGCATTTTGCGTCGCTGCCGATGCAGGCGACCTTGTTGTTGGGCATCGCCGCCGTGAGTGCGGCGCTGTGGGCGGTGTTGGCGCTGCGCCTGCAATGGCCGTCACTGGGCGTACTCTGCATGGCGTTGATTCCCGCTGCAGCGCTGGTGCTGCTCGCCGCCTGGCACTCGCGTTATCACCCGGCGGCCAGCTTCGGCTGGCTGGCGTGGATTGCGGTGTTCGTCGTGCATTTCATCGCCCTGCGGCGCTTGGCCCCCCTGTTGCCGGCACCTGTGACGAGCGTCGCCCATGTGCTCGGCTGCTGGCTATTGATGGGGGTACTGGCTCTGGAGCTGCGTTACGCCTTGCTGGTTTTGTCCGAGCAATACAACGCCTGGCGCTGGTTGGGTTGGGCGATCCTGCCAAGTCTGTATCTGGTGCTGATGGCGGCACCTCGCACATGGCCTTGGCCCGTCTCGGCCTATCCACGCGAATACCGTGTATACGCCGCTGCGCCGCTGGCGTTGTTGATGCTCGGCTGGTTCTGGCTGGCGAATGTCGCCAGTGACGGCAACGCCGAGCCACTGCCCTATGTGCCATTGATCAACCCGCTGGAGCTGGGGCTGTTGTTCGCGTTGTTCGGCGTCTATGTCTGGTCGCGCAGCGCCATGCCACAACTGGCAGTCCGCAAGGATTACGCCGCCTTCGCCACGCAAGGGGTCGCAGGTGCCTCGCTGTTCGTGTTCTTTACCGCGCTGGTGATGCGCACGGCGCACCATTGGAGCGGGGTGCCGTTCGAGCTGGATCCGTTGCTGGAATCGATGCGGGTGCAAGCGGGCCTTTCCATCGTCTGGACCTTGATGGCCCTGGGCCTGATGGTCGGCGGCCATTTGCGTCGACGCCGCGAAGTCTGGCTGATCGGCGCCGCCTTGATTGGCGTGGTCGTGGCCAAGCTGTTCTTTGTCGAATTGAGTAATCGCGGCGGGCTGGCGCGGATTGTGTCGTTTATTGGCGTTGGCGTGCTGCTGCTGGTGGTGGGCTATTTCGCCCCGCTGCCGCCCAAGCGCGTCGAAGCTGTGCCGGATGCCGGCAAACCGGTCGCGGAATCCGAAGGAGTGTCGTCTTGAGTCAGAAGCTGAACCTGGGTTGGTTGGGCGCCGTTGCCATGGGTGTGGTGCTGTCGGCGGTTGCCCTGGAAAAACCGGCGGACTTCACCACCCGGGTGCCCTTGTCGGTAACGGGCGAAGGCCCTTGGTATCGCCTTGAGTTGCCACTGAGTGTGCAACTGAATGCGCGGCAGGCCGATCTGAGCGATGTGCGTGTGTTCAATGCCGTGGGCGATGTCCAGGCTTATGCCTTGGCCCGGGAGTCGGCGCAGAACAGTGAAACGCGCACCCTGACCGAGGTGAAATGGTTTCCGTTGTACAACTCGGTGGACGCCACTGAAACCGTGCCGAGCGTGCGGGTGCAATCGAGCGCCAACGGCACCTTGGTCGAGGTGCAGCCCTCCAGTCAGCTGGAGGCGGGGGAGGAGGAGCTGCGCGGTTGGCTGCTCGATGCTTCTGCGATCAAGGCGCCGTTGCAGCAGTTGATTCTCGACTGGACCAGCGAGCGCGACGGCTTCCAGCGCTTCACCGTCGAAGCCAGCGACGATTTGCAGCATTGGCAGTCCTGGGGTGAAGGACAGGTGGCGCGCCTGACTTTTTCCGACGAGCGGGTCGAGCAGCATGAAGTCGACCTGCCAGGCCAGTCGGCGCGCTACTTGCGGTTGCTGTGGATCACACCACATTCGGCACCGACACTGACTTCGGCGCAACTGCAGAGCGCCAGCAGCCGCAGCCTGCCGCTACCGTTGGTCTGGTCCCAGGCGTTGGCCGGCGGCAGCGTGAAGGCGGGTGAATACACCTGGCAGTTACCGATGGGGCTGAATGTCGAGCGGGTGCGGGTCGAGTTGAGCCAGCCCAACAGCCTGGCGCCGGTGAGCCTGGCCGGTCGGCGCGACAGCAGCCTGCCATGGCAGTCGTTGGGCAGCGGTTTGCTCTATCGCCTGTCCCAGAACGATCAGGACGTGGTGCAAAACGAATTGCCGCTGTCAGGGCAAATCGTCCAGCAATTGAAACTGACCGTGGACGAACGTGGCGGCGGCCTGGGTGATCAGGTACCGACGCTGAAGTTTGCCGTGCGCGCCACGCAACTGGTGTTCCTGGCGCGCGGGCCGGGGCCCTACACGCTGGTCGTGGGAAATGCGACGGCGAAGGCGGCGAACTTGCCGCTGTCGACGCTGATTCCGGATTACAGCCCGGCGAAACTCGCGACTTTGGGGCGGGCCATGGTGGATGTCGGGGCGGTGGCTATTCAACCGTCGAAAGGCGCCACGTCTGCGCCGATCGACACCAACTGGAAGAAATTCGGCTTGTGGGCGGTGTTGTTGCTCTGCGTGGTGTTCCTGGCGGCGATGGCGTTCAGTTTGCTGCGCAAGCCCCCTGCCAAACCCTGAAGAAGGCTCCCACATTGGACCAACTGTGCACACACCATTTGTGCCACGAAGCAGATCCAGTGTGGGAGCGGGCTTGCTCGCGAATACGGTCTGCCGATCACCGAAGATATCGAAATTTGCCATCCATCCGAGCTCCACGCGCGGCCCATTTCCATCTACGCTCAACCCCGCGCATGAACTCTCTTCGGCCGATCACGTCTGATAGGAGGAAATGCGCCCCGACTCGCGTTAAACTGCGCGGGTTTTTAGCCCCCCATTCCACCGGAGCCTTCCATGTCCCGCGTTACCTTGAGTCGCTATTTGATTGAGCAGACCCGCAGCAACAACACTCCTGCCGATCTGCGCTTCCTGATCGAAGTGGTGGCGCGTGCCTGCAAGGAGATCAACCACGCCGTGTCCAAAGGCGCCCTCGGCGGCGTTCTGGGCAGCATGGGCACTGAAAACGTCCAGGGCGAAGTGCAGAAGAAGCTCGACGTGATCTCCAACGAGATCCTGCTTGAAGCCAACGAATGGGGCGGTCACCTGGCCGGCATGGCGTCCGAAGAAATGGACAACGCCTACCAGATCCCGGGCAAATACCCGAAAGGCGCGTACCTGCTGGTATTCGACCCGCTGGACGGTTCGTCGAACATCGACATCAACGCCCCGGTCGGCACCATCTTCTCGGTACTGCGTTGCCCGAACGAGTACCTGAGCCAGAACGAGCCTTTGAATGAAAAGGCCTTCCTGCAGCCAGGCACCCAGCAAGTGGCCGCCGGTTATGCGATCTACGGTCCACAGACCATGCTGATCCTGACCCTGGGCGACGGCGTGAAGGGCTTCACCCTGGACCGTGAAATGGGCAGCTTCGTCCTGACCCACGAAAACATCACCATTCCTGAAGCCACCCAGGAATTCGCCATCAACGCCTCCAACCAGCGTCACTGGGAAGCCCCGGTACAGCGCTACGTCAGCGAATTGCTGGCAGGCGATGAAGGTCCGCTGAAAAAGAACTACAACATGCGCTGGGTTGCCGCGATGGTCGCCGACGTGCACCGCATCCTGACCCGTGGCGGTCTGTTCATGTACCCACGCGACAGCCGCGAGCCGTCCAAGCCGGGCAAACTGCGCCTGATGTACGAAGCCAACCCGATGTCGTTCCTGGTGGAACAGGCGGGCGGCGCTTCCACCGACGGTCACCAGCGTATTCTCGACATTCAACCGGAAGGCCTGCACCAGCGTGTTGCGGTGTTCCTCGGTTCGAAGGAAGAAGTTGCCCGCGTCACGGCTTACCACAAGGAATAAACCATGAACGCGCCCTGGCAGCCGTTGCTTGATTGGTGGTTCGGGAGTTCCGAATCAGCGAGCGAAGTGGCGGCGCAGAAGGGCAAGTTGTGGTTCGGCAAGCGCGACAGCCAGGACCTCGAAGCGCGTGAGCGTTTCGGGGACTGGACCGAGCAGGCACTGGCCGGCGGATTGACCGAGTGGATGCAACGTCCCGAAGGTTGGCTGGCATTGGTGCTGCTGCTCGATCAAATCCCGCGAATGATCTTTCGCGACACTCCCAAAGCCTTTGCAGGCGATCTCCGGGCACAGAAGCTGGTAGCCCAAGGCATTGCCGCGGATTTCGACCGGCAGTTGCAGCCGATCCAGCGGGTGTTCATCTTTCTGGTGTTCGAGCACAGCGAGGACCTCGCGGTGCAGAACGAAGGCGTCTCGCGTTACATCGAACTGGTGGCGCAGCAGCCGGAGGTTGATCGTGCGCTGTTTGCTGATTACCTGGACTATGCCGAGCGGCATCAGAAGGTGATCGCGCAGTTTGGGCGGTTTCCCCATCGCAATGCGGTGTTGGGGCGGGAGTCTACGGTTGAGGAGCTCGAGTTTCTGTCGAAGCCGGGCTCACGGTTCTGATTTTTCGTTGTTGCTGATGCCGCCATCGCTGGCAAGCCAGCTCCTACAGTAGATCTCCAGTGCGACAAAGATCCCTGTAGGAGCTGGCTTGCCAGCGATGGGGCCCGCAAGCGCGCCTCAGATCCTGAAACTACCCACCAACTGCTTCAACCGCGCCGCCTGCTGCTCAAGATCAGCACACGCACGCAAGGTCGACTGCAGGTTCTCCACACCTTCCTGATTCAGCGTGTTGATCTCGGTGATGTCGACGTTGATCGACTCGACCACAGCCGTTTGCTCTTCGGTGGCGGTGGCGACCGACTGGTTCATGCCGTCGATTTCACCGATGCGCTGGGTCACGCTGCCCAGGCGTTCGCCCGCCTGGTTGGCGATGCCGACGCTGGTTTCGCTCTGGCGCTGGCTGTCGGTCATGATGCCCACCGCTGCCCGGGCGCCGACTTGCAGCTCTTCGATCATCGTCTGCACTTGCTGCGCCGAATCCTGGGTGCGGTGAGCGAGGTTGCGCACCTCATCGGCGACCACGGCAAAGCCACGTCCGGCTTCACCGGCGCGGGCGGCTTCAATGGCGGCGTTGAGCGCCAGCAAGTTGGTCTGCTGGGAGATGCTGGTAATCACTTCCAGGATCTGCCCGATGTTGACCGTGTTGCTGTTGAGTGTCTCGATGTTGCCGCACGAGTCGCTGATCTTTGCCGACAACTGCTGCATCGCCGCGATGGTTTTATCCACAACCTGTTGGCCATCTTCGGCCAGGCTGCGGGCATCGCTGGAATGTTGCGAGGCGAGGGCGGCGTTCTGGGCGATTTCCTGGGCGGCGGCACCGAGCTGGTTGATCGCCGCGGCCACGCTGCTGGTGCGCGAGGCTTGCTGGTCGGAGTTGAACATCGACGAGTTCGAGGCTGCCACTACCCGCAACGCCACTTCGTTGACCTGGCCGGTGGCCGAGGACACTTCGATGATCGAAGTGTGAATACGCTCGACGAAGCGGTTGAACGACAGCCCCAGCGCGCCGAATTCGTCGTGGCCGTGGATGGTCAGGCGTTTGGTCAGGTCACCTTCGCCTTCGGCGATGTCATGCATAGCGCGGCCCATGGTCAGCAGTGGCTGCATCAGCAGGCTGATCAGCATGCCCAGCAGGACGATTATGATCACCACGGCAATCACCATGGCGATGATCGCCGAGGTGCGGAATTCGCTGAGCATCGAGAACGCGGTGTCCTGGTCGAGCGCCAGTGCCACGTACCAGTTCGCCGATGGCACACCGTTGACGTGGGTGAAGGAGATGAACTGGCGCTTGCCGTCGATTTCGACTTCTTTCATGCCCGGGCTGACTTTCGGCGTGTCGCTCGGATAGGCCTCGGCAAGGCTTTTGAGCACCAGCTTGCTGTCCGGGTGAATCAGGATCTTGCCGTCGGCGCTGACGATGAACGCATGGCCGTGGCCGCCGAAGTTCAGCGAATTGATGATCGCGCTGACGCTGGACAGGTCGATGTCGGCGCCGGCCACGCCAATCATCTGGCCCTGATGCTGCACCGGGGTGGCCACGGTGATCACCAGTTTGCCGGACGACGCGGCAATGTACGGTTCGGTGACGATGGTCCGTTGTGCGCCATTGGCCGCCTTGTACCAGCCACGGGTGCGTGGGTCGTAGTCCGCTGCACGGTTGCCTGCCGGAACCGAGAACATCACGCCGTCGGCGCCACCGAAGTAACTCAGCTGGAAATTGCCGGTGTAGGCGGGCAGGTCGATGATCCGTTTCAGGCTGGCGGGCGCATTGCCATCGGCGCTGACCTGTTGGGCCAGCGATTGCAGCAATTGCATGCGGCTTTCCAGCCAGGTCTGAATGTTGCTGGTGGTCAGGCTGCCGAGCTCCTGCATCGAGGCTTCGGTACTGTTGCGCAAGGTTTCGCGCTGGCGATAGTCGTTGAACAGGATGAAACAAGCGAATGCGACGGCCACCACGAGGGCGGCAGCCAGCAAGATCTTGTGGCTGAACTTCATGTTTCTGGTCATGGATGAGCTACGCAGAGGGTCTGGTCAACAAAAGGGGGGGAGCAAATGCCACCGATGTGGCATTGCGTTGCATGTATGTCGACTGATCGGCGCCAAAGATTAGGCGGATTTACCGAAACTCGACGAAATACCCGGTAAACAAGGAAAGTGGAGGATTTTCGGTAAAAGGTAGACGAGTGGCCCGATAAATAGCCTGTCGGGCAGGGAACCTGACAGGGGTTTTCACTTCTAAGCTTCAGCTTGGCAGCCATGCCAACCCCCTACGCCCCCCGGAGTTTCACCATGTCGCTGCGTTCCATCGCCCTGCTTTCGTTCTGCGTGTTGCTGGCTGCCTGCAGCAAGGTCAATCAGGAAAACTACTCGAAGCTCTCGGCTGGCATGGCCAAGGCCGACGTGGAGACCCTGTTGGGCAAACCCGCCGATTGTTCAGGCGCGCTGGGCATGTCCAGCTGCACCTGGGGCGACAAGAACAGCTTTATCAGCGTGCAGTTCGCCGGTGATAAAGTGCTGATGTTTTCCGGCCAAGGCCTGAAGTAAACCGGGGCGATTGCCCACGGGAGAAAAATAATGAAGCGGTTGTTGATCATCCTTTTTGCCGGCCTGGTGTTGGCCGGCTGTGCCACATCTGGCCAGGACACCTTGGCACCCAAGACTGTCAAAAGCGTCAACCTCAAGCGCTACCAGGGCACCTGGTACGAGCTGGCTCGCCTGCCGATGTACTTCCAGCGTGACTGCGCGCAATCCGAAGCTCATTACACGCTCAAGCCCGACGGCAACGTCGCGGTATTGAACCGCTGCCTGACGGCGCAGTGGCAATGGGAAGAGGTCAAGGGCACGGCTTATCCACAGGTGCCCGGCAAGAGCGACAAGCTGTGGGTCGAGTTCGATACCTGGTTCTCCAGGCTGATCCCGGGTACGGCGAAGGGCGAATATTGGGTGCTGTACGTCAGCGATGACTACAAGACCGCCATTGTCGGTGATCCAAGCCGCAAGTACTTGTGGCTGTTGTCGCGCACGCCGACCGTCAATGGTGTGGTGCGTGAAGAGCTGCTGAGCAAGGCGCGTCAGCAGGGTTATGACACCACGCGGCTGATCTGGCGGGCGTCGGAACAGCAGATGGCCAAGACGTCGAACTAACAGTCAGCACCGATCAAATGTGGGAGCGGGCTTGCTCGCGAAAGTGGTGTGTCAGTCAACAAATCCGTCGACTGACACGCCCTCTTCGCGAGCAAGCCCGCTCCCACATTTTGTTTGGTGTCAGCCCAGGAGTTCGCGCAGGACCTGGGTGAAGGCGCGGCTGCTTTCTTCTTCGCCGGCATGCCGTCCATCGCGCACAACCCACTGCCCGTTCACCAGCACATCGCGCACTTGGCGATCGCCACCGGCAAACAGCCAGCGGTTGAGAATGCCGTCGCCACTGGCCGTTGCCAGATACGGGTCGTTGCCGTCGAGCACCAGCCAGTCGGCACGTTTGCCGACTTCCAGTGCGCCAATCGGCTGGCCCAGCGCCTGGGCGCCGCCATCCAGCGCGGCATCGAACAGCGTACGGCCGACCATCGGCTGATCCGCGCCATACAAACGATTACGCCGCTGGTCGCGCAGACGCTGGCCGTATTCCAGCCAACGCAATTCTTCCACCACGCTTAGCGACACATGGCTGTCGGAACCGATACCCATGCGCCCGCCCTGGGCCAGGAAGTCCACCGCCGGGAAAATCCCGTCGCCCAGGTTGGCTTCAGTGGTCAGGCACAGACCGGCGATGGCACGACTCTTGGCCATCGACGTGACTTCTTCCGGGTTGGCGTGGGTCGCGTGGACCAGGCACCAGCGCTGGTCGACGTCGATGTTTTCGTACAGCCATTGCAGCGGACGGCGACCGCTCCAGGTCAGGCAGTCGTCGACTTCCTTCTGCTGTTCGGCGATATGGATGTGCACCGGGCACTGCTTGTCGCTGGCCGCCAACACTTCGCTGATCTGCTGCGGGGTGACCGCGCGCAACGAGTGGAAACACAAGCCGAGCGACTGTGCCTTCTGTTGCGCGAGGATCGGCTGCAAGCGCGATTGCAGCTTGAGGTAGTTTTCGGTGCTGTTGATAAAACGGCGCTGACCGTCGTTCGGCGCCTGGCCACCGAAACCGGAGTGGCTGTACAGCACCGGCAACAGGGTCAGACCGATACCGGCGGAGGTAGCAGCCTGGCTGATACGCAGGGCCAGTTCGGCCGGGTCGGCATAAGGTTGGCCGCCAGTGTCATGGTGCACGTAGTGAAATTCCGCCACCGAGGTGTAACCGGCCTTGAGCATTTCGATGTACAGCTGACGAGCGATGACGCCGAGTTGCTCCGGGCTGATTTTTCCGACAAGGCGATACATCAGGTCGCGCCAGGTCCAGAAACTGTCGTTCGGATTGCCCGCCACTTCCGCCAGCCCGGCCATGGCCCGCTGGAAGGCGTGTGAGTGCAGGTTCGGCATGCCAGGCAGCAGCGGACCGCTTAACCGCTCGGCGCCATCTGCATGGGAATCGGCCTGGATATGGGTCAATACGCCGCCGGCGCTGACCTCAAGACGTACATTGTTGGCCCATCCACTAGGCAGCAGCGCGCGTTCGGCAAAGAAGGCGGACATGGTTAAGCACCCCATCGTGTGTTATTTGTATATACATATACAGACGTTTGCCTGCCCGGTAAACTCCGGCAAGCTAGCGACATCAATCAAATGACCAAGGATTAACCGTGCCGACTCCGCCTCCAGTTTCTCCGTTGGCCGCGAACATGGGCGACAGTCCGGCGCCCTTGTACGCCCGCGTCAAACAAATGATCACCCAGCAAATCGACAGCGGAAACTGGCCGCCGCACTACCGCGTTCCGTCGGAAAGCGAGCTGGTCAGCCAGCTGGGCTTCAGTCGCATGACCATCAACCGCGCCCTGCGCGAGATGACTGCCGACGGTCTGTTGGTGCGCATGCAAGGCGTCGGTACGTTCGTCGCCGAGCCGAAAAGCCAGTCCGCCCTGTTCGAAGTGCACAACATCGCCGACGAAATCGCCTCTCGCGGTCATCGCCACACCTGCAAGGTCATCACCCTTGAAGAAGAGGCCGCCGGCTCCGAGCGTGCCCTGGCCCTGGACATGCGCGAAGGGCAGAGGGTGTTTCACTCGCTGATCGTGCATTTCGAAAACGATATTCCGGTGCAAATCGAAGACCGTTTCGTCAATGCGCTGGTGGCGCCGGACTACCTCAAGCAGGACTTCACCCTGCAAACGCCCTACGCCTACCTGAACCAGGTCGCGCCGTTGACCGAGGGCGAGCACGTGGTCGAGGCGATCCTGGCGGAGTCGTCCGAATGCAAATTGCTACAGATTGAAAAAGGCGAGCCGTGCCTGCTGATCCGTCGCCGCACCTGGTCCGGTCGTCAGCCGGTGACTGCTGCTCGTTTGATTCACCCCGGTTCCCGTCATCGTCTGGAAGGTCGGTTTCATAAGTAGAGAGCCATAAATGAGTAACGCAAAGGTTTTACGCGCCAAAGATTACCCACGCATGCCGTGGAAAAACGGCGGCGGCAGCACCGAAGAAATCACTCGTGATGCCGGCACCGGCCTGGATGGCTTTGGCTGGCGCCTGTCGATTGCCGATATCGGTGAGTCGGGCGGGTTTTCTACCTTCGCCGGTTACGAGCGAGTGATCACCGTTTTGCAGGGCGAGGGCATGACCCTGACGGTGGATGGCCAGGACACACGGCCACTGTTACCGCTGGACCCGTTTGCCTTCAGCGGTGAAAGCAAGGTCTCCTGTACATTGCTCGGTGGTCCGATTCGCGATTTCAACCTGATCTACGCGCCGCAGCGTTATAGCGCGCGGTTGCAGTGGTTGTCGGGCGAGCAGCGGTTCTTCAGTTCGGCGGGCACGGTGTTGGTGTTCAGCATGAGTGAGCAGGCTGAGGTGTCGGTCGATAACAACGCCCAGCAATTGGGCCGTCATGATTGCCTGCAATTGGAGGCTGATGCCGGATTGCTGGACGTCGCCATCAAAGGGCTGTGCTGCGTGATCGAACTGACGTCGCGCGACTGATCCCGGTCATTCCCGTTCGAGGGTAAAACCTCGAACGGTCGCCTCCAGCTCACTCGACATCTGTTTCAGTGCCTGGATGGTTTTCACCGCCTCCTGCTGCGCCGCGACATTTTCCTCGACCCGCTGCGCCACGTTCTCCACATTGCGCGCCACGTCTTCGCTGGCTTCACGCTGTTCCTGCAAGGCATTGGAGATCTGGCTGACTGCATTGAGTGACGCGTTGAGCGCGGTCTTGACGTCATTCATCGACGCGCCGGCGCTGTCGATCAACTGCTGGCCCTGAAGCACGCGCTCGCGGCCAGTGCTCATGCTGCTGTTGGCTTTTCGCATGCCGCTTTGAATGGTGCTCACCAGCACCACAATCTCAGCGGTAGAGCGGGTCGTGCGGGTTGCCAGTTCCCGCACTTCGTCAGCCACCACGGCAAACCCGCGCCCTTGATCGCCGGCCCGCGCCGCCTCGATGGTGGCATTGAGTGCGAGCAGATTGGTCTGTTCGGCAATGCTGTGGATCATGCCGACAATTTTCCCGATGGCGTTGGAGTGCAGGGTCAATTGGTCGATTTCATCTGACGTCTGGGTCACCAGCTGGGCGATCTGCTGCATCTCGATGATAGAGCGCGCCATGGTGGCAATTCCGCAAGCGGTGATCTGTTCGGCCTTTTGTGTGGTGTCGTGTGCCTGCGCGGCGTTCTCGGCAATGTGCGTGATGTTGGCTGACATCTGTTCCGCAGCGGCGGCAATGGAAGAGGCCGCGCCATTTTGCTCGGCAGCCTGTTTCAGGCCTTGTTCAGACGAGATGCTCAGGTTCAGGGTCGAGGACTCGATATGCTGCGAGGCCTCGCGCACCTTGCCGATCATGCTGGCCAGGCTGCGTCGCATGGCCTCGACCGATTGCATGACACCCGTTGACGTCGTGTTAACTATCACTGGATCGCCGAGCCTGCCTTGGGCAATCCTGGTGCTGATACTGGCCAGCTCGTGAGGCTCGGCGCCCAGGTATCGCGCCAGCCTGGCGCTGAACAGCAGGGCATAAAGACTGCCAAACAACAGTGCCAGGGCCAGGACCACGGCCATCTGCCTCAAATTGACCACATAGAGTGCCTGGCTATGCTCGAACTGTCGGCGTGCCTCTTTAAGTTGGACATCGGTCAGTTGCGAAAACAGTGAGGTCAGCGGGTCAATCAAGGGGTACAGCTGGTGGACGGCGAAATGCTCCAGGCTCTGACTGGCGGCTTTGTTGCGGTTCAAGACCGCCTGCAAACGCTGAAGCGGTACTTCGGTCGCCTGCATCAGTGGTGTGATTTCGTTGATCAGTCGCACCTCTTCATCAACCAGGCGGGTCGACAGGTAGGTGCGCCAAAGCGGTTGGATTTCAAGCATCGCTTGCCGTATCTGTTGCGCCGCGTCGACGCTACTGAGGATGCCGTCGCGGGCCTTGTGGATAGCGTCGACGATCTGGACTGAATACAGCTCGGAGATTTTCTTCAGGTCCTGTTGCGGGATGACCCGGTCCAGGTAAACCGTCTCCAGTCCCTGCACCGTAGTGCGCATACCGTACAGGCCGAGTGCGCCGATGCCGGTCAGGCTGCCCAGCAGGATGCCGGCCAGCAGCAGGAGGTGGGTTTTGACTTTCCACTGTTTCATTGCGCGTTCCTCACAGGAGTGACTTCAGGGGGCTTGCTCGTGAAGTCGGCGAGGATTGATGGAGGTGGAGTCGGATGTTTCTGATGATGTTGTAGGGTGTTTCTGGAATGCGCTCAATTGGGCACCAGGTGTTACCGAACGCCCCAGCGTGGCGCAAAACCGCGCTCAAGTAACAAAACCCATCGCTACAAAAAATCCTCCTGAAAAATTTCATCTTCGCCAGAACCCTTATTCCAGGCGCTCTCCAGCCGTTTCAGGATTTTTCTTGAATGCTCATCCAACAAGTTGGCCGCTTGATTGCATATGCTTGTATGTACAAGTAAAGACGTATGCGTATGAGTCGCGAGGACTCAACCATCGTCCACTGATTCGCCGGTGTGCACTGATGCCCATTGGCTTGCTCGCCCACTGCCTGGGTTGGTTTTGGATTGATTGCTGAGGAGTTCTTTTCGTGACTAAATTTCGTGACGTTGAAATCCGCGCTGCCCGCGGTAACAAGCTGACCGCCAAGAGCTGGCTGACCGAAGCGCCGCTGCGCATGCTGATGAACAACCTCGACCCTGAAGTCGCCGAGAACCCTAAAGAACTGGTGGTCTACGGTGGTATCGGTCGCGCTGCACGTAACTGGGAATGCTACGACAAGATCGTCGAAAGCCTGACCAACCTGAACGACGACGAGACCCTGCTGGTGCAATCCGGCAAGCCGGTCGGCGTGTTCAAGACCCACAGCAACGCCCCGCGCGTACTGATCGCCAACTCCAACCTGGTTCCGCACTGGGCGAGCTGGGAGCACTTCAACGAGCTCGATGCCAAAGGCCTGGCCATGTACGGCCAGATGACCGCCGGCAGCTGGATCTACATCGGCAGCCAGGGCATCGTCCAGGGCACCTACGAAACCTTCGTTGAAGCCGGTCGCCAGCACTACAACGACAACCTGACAGGCAAGTGGGTACTGACCGCTGGCCTGGGCGGCATGGGCGGCGCACAGCCTCTGGCTGCAACCCTGGCCGGTGCTTGCTCGCTGAACATCGAATGCCAACAAGTCAGCATCGATTTCCGTCTGAAAAGCCGCTATGTCGACGAACAGGCTACTGACCTCGACGACGCGCTGGCCCGCATCGCCAAATACACCGCCGAAGGCAAGGCGATCTCCATCGCCCTGCTGGGCAACGCGGCAGAAATCCTGCCGGAACTGGTCAAGCGCGGCGTGCGCCCGGACATGGTCACCGACCAGACCAGCGCCCACGACCCGCTCAACGGCTACCTGCCGGCCGGCTGGACCTGGGACCAGTACCGCGAACGCGCCAAGACTGAACCGGCCGCTGTGATCAAAGCCGCCAAGCAATCGATGGCCGTGCACGTCAAAGCAATGCTCGACTTCCAGAAAATGGGCGTTCCGACTTTCGACTACGGCAACAACATCCGTCAGATGGCACAAGAAGAAGGCGTGGAAAACGCATTCGACTTCCCTGGCTTCGTACCGGCCTACATCCGTCCGCTGTTCTGCCGCGGTATCGGTCCGTTCCGCTGGGCTGCACTGTCGGGCAACGCTGAAGACATCTACAAGACCGACGCCAAGGTCAAAGAGCTGATCCCGGACGACGCTCACCTGCACAACTGGCTGGACATGGCTCGTGAACGCATCAGCTTCCAGGGTCTGCCGGCACGTATCTGCTGGGTTGGCCTGGGCCTGCGCGCCAAGCTGGGCCTGGCGTTCAACGAAATGGTGCGCAGCGGCGAACTGTCCGCGCCAATCGTGATCGGTCGCGACCACCTGGACTCCGGTTCGGTATCGAGCCCGAACCGCGAAACCGAATCGATGCAGGACGGTTCCGACGCTGTTTCCGACTGGCCACTGCTCAACGCTCTGCTCAACACCGCGAGCGGCGCGACCTGGGTTTCCCTGCACCACGGCGGCGGCGTCGGCATGGGCTTCTCCCAGCACTCGGGCATGGTGATTGTCTGCGACGGTACTGACGAAGCGGCCGAGCGTATCGCTCGCGTGCTGCACAACGACCCGGCGACCGGCGTCATGCGTCACGCCGATGCCGGTTACCAGATCGCCATCGACTGCGCCAAGGAACAAGGGCTGAACCTGCCGATGATTACCGGCAAATAACGCAGAACCCTGTAGGAGCCGGCTTGCTGGCGATGGCGGTTCGCCTGACACACCATGGTGTCTGAATCGCCAGCAAGCCGGCTCCTACAAAGAGTTTGTCCAACCCAGAATAACAATCCATAGAGGTTGAACCATGGCTGTTAACAGCGATCGTGCAAGCAACAAGCCGTTGATCGAGAAGCGTTCGATCGACTACATCCCGGAAGCGGAAAGACACGGTCGTCTGTTAAGCCAGTTCACCCTGTGGATGGGTGCCAACCTGCAAATCACCGCGATTGTCACCGGTGCCTTGGCGGTGGTGCTTGGCGGTGATGTGTTCTGGTCATTGATCGGTCTGTTGATCGGTCAATTGCTGGGCGGCGGCGTAATGGCGCTGCATGCGGCGCAAGGTCCCAAGCTTGGCCTGCCGCAGATGATTTCCAGCCGGGTACAGTTCGGCGTATACGGCGCGGCCATCCCGATCGTGCTGGTCTGCTTGATGTACCTGGGCTTCACCGCAACGGGAACCGTGTTGTCCGGCCAGGCGCTGGGGCAGTTGTTTGGCGTCAGCGACACCGTCGGTATCCTCCTTTTCGCCAGTGTCATCGTGCTGGTCACGGTGCTCGGCTATCGGGTGATCCATTGGATCGGCCGTGTTGCCAGTGTCATTGGCGTGATTGCCTTTGTTTATCTGTTCAGCCGTCTGATGAACCAGGTCGACGTTGGCGCACTGTTGCAAATCCGCCACTTCAGCTGGAGCAGTTTCCTGCTCGCGGTGTCGCTCGCGGCATCCTGGCAGATCGCCTTCGGCCCTTATGTGGCTGACTATTCTCGCTACCTGCCGAGCAAGACTTCCGCGGTGAAAACGTTTTTTGCCGCAGGCGCAGGTTCGGTCATTGGTGCGCAGGTGGCGATGGTCCTCGGCGTGTTCGCGGCCGCTTCGGCCAACGGGCAATACGCCGGCCACGAAGTGGCCTACATCGTTGGCCTGGGTGGTACCGGTGCCACCGCTGCGCTGCTGTACTTCAGCATCGCGTTCGGCAAGGTCACCATCTCCACGCTGAACTCGTACGGCAGCTTCATGTGCATTGCGACCATCATCAGCGGTTTCCGTGGTGACCTGAAGGTAACGCGCTTGCAGCGCCTGGTCTTCGTGCTGGTCATCGTCGGTGCTGCGACCCTGATGGCGTTGCTCGGTCAGCACTCGTTCCTCGGTGCGTTCAAATCTTTCATCCTGTTCCTGCTGGCGTTCTTTACTCCCTGGAGCGCGATCAACCTGGTGGACTACTACTGCATCACTCGCGAACGCTATGACGTACCGGCTCTGGCCGATCCGAATGGTCGCTACGGTCGTTGGAACCTTCTCGGTATCAGCGTCTATGTGTTCGGTGTGCTGGTACAACTGCCGTTCATCTCCACCAAGTTCTATACCGGTCCGTTGGTGGCGGCCCTGGGTGATGTGGATATTTCCTGGGTCATCGGCCTGGTGCTACCCGCCGCCCTGTATTACGTATGCGCAAAAAAATGGCACGGCACAGTGCCTGATCGTTTGATCCTGCCGGTCGAGCAGGGCGCGGTCACCGAACAAAAGCAGAATGTGGGTCGCGCTGCGGCGCAGGCCTGATTGGACGTGGACAGGGCTGGATGCCTCTTGACTGCCGTAAGCCAATTCATGATTAGGAGCGTCACAACAATGAAATCGAACAAGACCCTGCTGACCACATTGCTTTCCATGGGCCTGCTGGCCAGCGCCGGCGCCACTCAGGCGGCGGGCTGGTGCGAATCGGGTAAACCGGTGAAATTCGCCGGCCTGAACTGGGAAAGCGCGATGCTCCTGACCGACGTGATGCAAGTCGTGCTGGAGAAAGGCTACGACTGCAAGACTGACAGCCTGCCGGGCAACTCCATCACCATGGAAAACGCCTTGGGCAGCAACGATATTCAAGTGTTTGCCGAAGAATGGGTCGGCCGTAGCGAAGTCTGGAACAAGGCCGAGAAGGCCGGCAAGGTCATCGGTGTCGGCGCGCCGGTTGTTGGCGCAATCGAAGGCTGGTACGTGCCGCGCTACGTGATCGAAGGCGACGCCAAGCGCAAGCTGGAAGCCAAGGCTCCGGACCTGAAGAACATTGCTGACCTGGGCAAATACTCGGCGATCTTCAAGGACGCTGAAGAACCCTCCAAGGGCCGTTTCTACAACTGCCCGGCCGGCTGGACCTGTGAGCTGGACAACAGCGAAATGCTGAAAAGCTACGGTCTGGAAAGCACCTACACCAACTTCCGCCCAGGCACCGGCCCGGCGCTGGATGCCGCCGTGCTGTCGAGCTACAAGCGTGGCGAGCCGATCCTGTTCTACTACTGGTCGCCAACGCCGCTGATGGGTCAGGTCGATGTAGTGAAACTCGAAGAGAAGCCAGGCGTGAACAAGACCGTGAATATCAAGGTCGGCCTGTCCAAGACTTTCCACGACGAAGCGCCAGAACTGGTAGCCGTTCTGGAAAAGGTCAACGTGCCAATCGACTTGCTGAACCAGAACCTGGGGCGCATGACCAAAGAGCGGATCGAGTCGCCAAAACTGGCCAAGATCTTCTTGAAGGAACATCCTGAAGTCTGGCACGCGTGGGTGAGCGAAGACGCAGCCAAGAAAATCGACGCGGCCTTGTAGGTTGGGCTTCTCCCGCTGTCGGCAACGGCAGTCGGATGCTTGATCGCAACCCCTTGATTGAGAGTCTCTTATGTTTCCCGAAAGCTTTACTTTTTCCATCGCCGACTGGGTCAACGGTTGGGTCGATTCGCTGGTCACCAACTACGGCGACGTGTTCCGGCACATCTCCGACACCCTGTTGTGGGCCATCGTCAATCTTGAAAGCCTGCTGCGTGCGGCACCCTGGTGGCTGATGCTGGCGATCGTGGCGGGCGTGGCCTGGCACGCGACTCGTAAAGTCGTGACCACGGCAGTGATCGTCGGCCTGCTGTTCCTGGTGGGAGCGGTCGGCCTCTGGGACAAGCTGATGCAGACCCTGGCGCTGATGATGGTGGCGACGATCATCTCGGTGTTGATCGGCATTCCGCTGGGCATTCTCTCGGCCCGCAGCAACCGCCTGCGTTCGATACTGATGCCGTTGCTGGACATCATGCAGACCATGCCGAGCTTCGTGTACCTGATCCCGGTGCTGATGCTGTTTGGCCTGGGCAAGGTCCCGGCGATTTTCGCCACGGTGATCTACGCCGCGCCGCCGCTGATCCGCCTGACCGACCTGGGCATTCGCCAGGTCGACGGTGAAGTGATGGAAGCGATCAACGCCTTCGGTGCCAATCGCTGGCAGCAACTGTTCGGCGTGCAACTGCCGCTGGCCCTGCCGAGCATCATGGCCGGGATCAACCAGACCACCATGATGGCCCTGTCGATGGTGGTAATCGCCTCGATGATCGGTGCCCGTGGCCTGGGTGAAGACGTGCTGGTGGGGATTCAGACCCTCAACGTTGGACGCGGCCTTGAAGCCGGTCTGGCGATCGTGATTCTGGCTGTGGTGATCGACCGCATTACACAGGCGTACGGTCGCGCACGGCATGAGGTGAGCAAATGAACAACGCAACCGTGAGCAAGATCGAAGTCAAGAACGTCTTCAAGATTTTCGGCAACCGTGCCAAGGAAGCGCTGGCCATGGTCGGCCAGGGCAAGACCAAGGATCAGGTGCTAGCCGAAACCGGCTGCGTGGTCGGCGTGAACGACCTGTCGCTGAGCATCGGCAGCGGCGAGATCTTCGTGATCATGGGCCTGTCGGGTTCCGGCAAGTCGACCCTGGTCCGCCACTTCAACCGCCTGATCGACCCGACCAGCGGCGCGATCCTGGTGGACGGCGTGGACATCCTGCAATACGACATGGAAGCCCTGCGCGAATTTCGCCGGCGCAAGATCAGCATGGTGTTCCAGAGCTTCGGCCTGCTGCCGCACAAGAGCGTGCTGGACAACGTCGCCTACGGCCTGAAAATCCGTGGCGAAAGCAAAGCCATGTGCGCCGAGCGTGCGCTGCACTGGATCAACACCGTGGGCCTCAAGGGCTACGAAAACAAATACCCGCATCAACTTTCCGGCGGCATGCGTCAGCGTGTGGGCCTGGCCCGTGCCTTGGCGGCGGACACCGACATCATCCTGATGGACGAAGCGTTCAGTGCCCTCGACCCGCTGATCCGCGCGGAGATGCAGGACCAGTTGCTGGAGCTGCAAAAGACCCTGCACAAGACCATCGTCTTCATCACACACGACCTCGACGAGGCCGTGCGCATCGGCAACCGCATCGCGATCCTCAAGGACGGCCGCCTGATCCAGGTCGGCACGCCGCGAGAGATCCTGCACTCGCCGGCGGATGAGTATGTCGACCGCTTTGTGCAGCGTCGGGCGGCGGTGGTTTAAGGCGTACCGCTTTTTGTGGCGAGGGGGCTTGCCCCCGTTCGAGTGCGCAGCGCTCGCACAATCAGTTAACCGGATAAATCTGACACACCAGAAAGCCAGAACAGGGCTGCTTCGCAGCCCAACGGGGGCAAGCCCCCTCGCCACAGGGTGTCATTGGTCAACAGAATTGGTATGAGGCTCCAGATGTCCCAGGCTGAAAAAATCGTTATCACCGAAGCGCAGGTAACTTGGCAGGATGTGGTCGCTGTCGCCCGTGATGGCGCGCAGCTTGAGCTGTCGGCGCCGATCTGGGCGCGCATCGAAAACGCGCAGGCCATCGTCCAGCGCATCGTCACCAGCGGCGAACGTGCCTACGGCATCAACACCGGCCTGGGCGCGCTGTGCAACGTCTCGCTGCAGGACGAACAACTCAGCCAGTTGTCGCGCAACACCCTGCTCAGCCACGCCTGTGGCGTTGGCGCGCCACTGACCAATGAGCAGACCCGCTCGATCATGTGCGCCGCCGTCGTCAACTACAGTCACGGCAAATCCGGCCTGCACCGTCAGGTCGTCGAAGCGCTGCTGGCGTTGCTCAACCGCGGCATCACCCCGCAAGTGCCGTCCCAGGGCTCCGTGGGTTACCTGACCCACATGGCCCACATCGGCATCGCGCTGTTGGGCGTGGGCAATGTCAGCTATCGCGGGCAGATCGTTTCCGCACAGCAAGCGCTGGCCGAAGAAGGCCTGCAACCCGTCAAGCTGGGTGCCAAGGACGGTTTGTGCCTGGTCAACGGCACGCCGTGCATGAGCGGCCTGAGCTGCCTGGCGATTGCCGATGCCACGCGCCTGCTGGAATGGGCCGACGTGATCGGCGCCATGAGCTTCGAAGCCCAGCGTGGGCAGATCGATGCATTCGACGCCGAGATCATCGCGCTCAAGCCACACCCGGGCATGCAACAGGTCGGGATCAACCTGCGGGCCTTGCTCGACGGCAGCGAAGTGATCGCCCAGAGCAAGGGCATTCGCACTCAGGATGCCCTGAGCATTCGCTCGATCCCGCAGGTGCACGGCGCCGCTCGCGACCAATTGGCACACGCAATCAAGCAGATCGAAACCGAACTCAACGGCGCCACCGACAACCCGCTGGTGCTGGGCACCGCGGACAATTACCGCGTGGTGTCCCAGGCCAACCCTCATGGCCAGTCCGTGGCAATGGCGGCGGACCTGCTGGCGATCGCCATGGCGGAAATCGGCTCCATCGCCGAGCGTCGCCTGGACCGTTTGATCAATCCGCACGTCAGCGGCCTGCCGGCGTTCCTGGTGGCCAACCCGGGCGTGAACTCCGGGATGATGATCGTGCAATACGTGGCCGCGTCGCTGTGCGCGGAGAACCGTCAACTGGCGCAACCGGCGGTGCTCGACAACTACGTCACTTCCGGCCTTCAGGAAGATCACCTGAGCCTGGGCACCAACGCTGCGCTGAAGCTGCATCGTGCCTTGGAAAACTGCACGCAGATCCTCGCCATCGAGTATTTGCTCGCGGCCCAGGCGTTTGAGTTCCTGAAAGAACAACGCTTCGGTGCGGGCACCGACACCGCTTGGCGTCTGCTGCGTGAGCGAGTGCCTGCCTACGACCAGGACCGTTGGCTGGCACCCGACATTGCCGCCGCTGCCAGCGTTCTGAAAGACCCTGTTTTGCTGCAGAAAGCTTTACCGAATTTGCACTGATTTCCCTACAAAACCAGCGTGCCAAGGCGCCACCCCCTCAAAAAGGGGGATGCGACGGACAACGGATATCTCCGGAGCGTCTGGTTAGTTAATAGCTAACTCTCAAAAGGAGCACAAAATGACTTCGCTAAACCTGATTCCCGGCCAACTGACCCTCGCCCAACTGCGCGACGTCTATCAGCAACCGGTGAAACTGACCCTCGACCACAGCGCCTCGGCCCAGATCGAAGCCAGCGTCGCCTGCGTGGAACAGATCCTCGCCGAGAACCGTACCGCCTACGGCATCAACACCGGTTTCGGCCTGCTGGCGTCGACCCGTATCGCCAGCGAAGACCTGGAAAACCTGCAGCGCTCGCTGGTGCTGTCCCACGCCGCCGGTGTCGGCCAGCCGATCAGCGATGAGTTGGTGCGTTTGATCATGGTGCTCAAGGTCAACAGCCTGAGCCGTGGTTTCTCCGGTATCCGCCGTGTGGTAATCGATGCGCTGATCGCCCTGATCAACGCCGAGGTGTACCCGCACATTCCGTTGAAAGGTTCGGTCGGTGCTTCCGGTGACTTGGCGCCTTTGGCGCACATGTCGCTGGTGCTGCTGGGCGAGGGCAAGGCGCGCTACAAAGGCGAGTGGATGGAAGCCACCGAAGCGCTGAAAGTTGCCGGTCTGACCCCACTGACCCTGGCTGCAAAAGAAGGCCTGGCGCTGCTCAACGGCACCCAGGTGTCCACCGCGTTCGCCCTGCGTGGCCTGTTCGAAGGTGAAGACCTGTTCGCCGGTGCCCTGGCCCTCGGCGGCCTGACCGTTGAAGCGGTACTGGGTTCGCGTTCGCCGTTCGACGCACGCATCCACGCTGCCCGTGGCCAGAAAGGCCAGATCGATGCCGCCGCCGCGTATCGCGATCTGCTCGGCGAGCGCAGCGAAGTCTCCGACTCCCACGAAAACTGCGAGAAGGTCCAGGACCCGTACTCCCTGCGCTGCCAGCCGCAAGTCATGGGCGCCTGCCTGACCCAGTTCCGCCAGGCCGCCGAAGTGCTGGCCATCGAAGCCAACGCCGTCTCGGACAACCCGCTGGTGTTCGCCGCTGAAGGCGACGTGATTTCCGGTGGTAACTTCCACGCCGAGCCAGTGGCCATGGCCGCCGACAACATGGCCCTGGCCATCGCTGAAATCGGTTCCCTGAGCGAACGCCGCATCTCGTTGATGATGGACAAGCACATGTCGCAACTGCCGCCGTTCCTGGTGGCCAACGGTGGCGTGAACTCCGGCTTCATGATCGCCCAGGTGACCGCTGCGGCACTGGCCAGCGAAAACAAGGCCTTGTCCCATCCCCATTCGGTGGATAGCCTGCCGACCTCCGCCAACCAGGAAGACCACGTGTCGATGGCTCCAGCGGCTGGCAAGCGTCTGTGGGAAATGGCCGAGAACACCCGTGGGATTCTCGCTGTGGAATGGCTGGCGGCGGTACAGGGCCTGGACCTGCGCAACGGCCTGAAAACCTCGCCGAAGCTGGAAAAGGCTCGTGCCATCCTGCGTAACGACGTGCCGTTCTATGAGAAGGACCGCTTCTTTGCGCCGGACATCAATGCGGCGACTGAGTTGTTGGCTTCGCGTTGCCTGAACGAGCTGGTGACGGCGAAGTTGCTGCCTAGCCTGTAAGGCCCCCTCGCTGGCAAGCCAGCTCCTACAGGGGGTCGCATAAACCTGTAGGAGCCGGCTTGCCGGCGATTCGATTTAACGTCGAATAACAATAATTAGGGACGAGAAATGCAACAGCCAGAAAAAGGTTTGAAACGCGGGCTCTCTGCCCGACATATTCGCTTCATGGCGCTGGGGTCGGCAATCGGCACCGGGCTGTTTTACGGTTCTGCCTCGGCCATTCAAATGGCCGGGCCTGCGGTGCTGCTCGCGTACCTGATCGGTGGCGCGGCAGTGTTCATGGTCATGCGCGCCCTCGGTGAGATGGCGGTGCACAACCCTGTTGCCGGTTCTTTTGGCCAGTACGCCAGCACCTACCTGGGTCCGATGGCGGGCTTCATCCTCGGTTGGACCTACGCATTCGAAATGGTCATCGTCGGCATGGCCGACGTTACCGCGTTCGGTATCTACATGGGCTTCTGGTTCCCGGAGGTTTCCCGCTGGATCTGGGTGCTGGGTGTCGTTTCCATCGTCGGCGGCTTGAACCTGTGCAACGTCAAAGTCTTCGGTGAAATGGAGTTCTGGCTGTCGCTGCTCAAGGTCGCGGCCATCGTCGCGATGATCCTGGGTGGTTTCGGCATCATGTGGTTCGGCATCAGCTCGGCCCCAGGGCAAGCGACCGACATCAGCAACCTCTGGACCCAGGGCGGCTTCATGCCCAATGGCATGGGCGGTCTGATCGCTTCGTTCGCGGTGGTGATGTTTGCGTTTGGCGGTATTGAAATCATCGGCGTAACGGCAGGTGAAGCCAAGGACCCACAGCACGTGCTGCCTCGGGCGATCAATGCCGTACCGTTGCGGATCCTGCTGTTCTACGTGCTGACGATGCTGGTGCTGATGTCGATCTTTCCATGGCAGCAGATCGGCAGCCAGGGCAGCCCGTTCGTGCAGATTTTCGACAAGCTGGGGATCAGCTCGGCGGCCACCATCCTCAATATCGTGGTGATCACGGCGGCGATTTCGGCGATCAACAGTGACATCTTCGGCGCTGGCCGCATGATGTTCGGCCTGGCCCAGCAAGGCCATGCACCCAAGGGCTTCGCCCGCCTGTCGCGCAATGGCGTGCCATGGATGACGGTCGTGGTGATGAGTGCCGCGCTGTTGCTGGGCGTGCTGCTGAACTACCTGATCCCGGAAAACGTGTTCCTGTTGATCGCTTCCATCGCGACCTTTGCCACGGTGTGGGTCTGGCTGATGATTCTGGTGACCCAAGTGGCCATGCGCCGGTCCATGAGCGCCGAGCAGGTTGCACAACTGAAATTCCCGGTACCGCTCTGGCCCTACGCGCCGGCGGCGGCAATTGCCTTCATGCTGTTCATTTTCGGCGTGCTGGGCTATTTCCCGGACACCCAGGCAGCGCTGATTGTCGGCGTGGTCTGGATCGTGTTGCTGGTGCTGGCTTACCTGACGTGGGTGAAACCGGCGGCGGGCCAGGCAGCCCTGGTGACGCAGGACCCTACTTTTTCTCATCGATAACCTAATGGAGGCCAAGGATGAAAACTCTCTGGCAACACTGTCACGTCGCAACCATGGCACAAGGCGTCTACTCGATCATCGAAGACGCGGCCATCGTGACGTCAGGAGCGCACATTGAGTGGATCGGCCCGCGCGGTGAGTTGCCGGCGGGCGAGTACCAGGCCATCAATGATTTGAACGGGGCCTGGGTCACACCGGGCCTCATTGACTGCCACACTCACACGGTGTTCGGCGGTAACCGCAGCGGTGAGTTCGAAAAGCGCCTGCAAGGCATCAGCTACGCGGAAATCGCCGCCAGCGGTGGCGGCATCGCCAGCACCGTGCGCGCCACCCGTGCCGCCAGCGAAGACGAGTTGTTTGCCAGTGCCGCCAAGCGTCTGAAAAGCCTGATGCGCGATGGCGTCACCAGCATCGAAATCAAGTCCGGCTACGGCCTGGACCTGGCCAACGAGCGCAAGATGCTGCGCGTGGCCCGTCGCCTCGGCGCCGAACTGCCGGTCAGCGTGCGCAGCACCTGCCTGGCGGCTCACGCCTTGCCGCCGGAATACGCCGATCGCGCTGATGACTACATCGATCACATCTGCGCCGACATGCTCCCGGCCCTGGCCGCCGAAGGGCTGGTCGACGCCGTGGACGCGTTCTGCGAGTACCTGGCGTTCTCCCCGGCGCAGGTCGAGCGGGTGTTCATTGCCGCCCAGGAACTGGGCTTGCCAGTGAAGCTGCACGCCGAGCAGTTATCGTCGCTGCACGGCTCGAGCCTGGCGGCGCGTTACCACGCGTTGTCCGCCGATCACCTGGAGTTCATGACCGAAGACGACGCCATCGCCATGGCCAAGTCCGGTACGGTCGCCGTGCTGTTGCCCGGCGCCTTTTACTTCCTGCGCGAAACCCAATTGCCGCCGATGGAAGCCCTGCGCAAGCACGGCGTGAAAATCGCCATCGCCAGCGACCTCAATCCGGGCACCTCGCCGGCACTGTCGTTGCGCCTGATGCTGAACATGGCTTGCACCTGTTTCCGCATGACCCCGGAAGAAGCCCTGGCGGGCGCGACGATTCATGCCGCCACCGCCTTGGGCATGGCTCAAACCCATGGTTCGCTGGAGGCGGGCAAGGTCGCGGATTTCGTCGCCTGGCAAATCGATCGTCCCGCCGACCTCTGTTACTGGCTGGGCGGCGACCTGGAAAAACGCGTCGTGCGCCACGGCGTCGAATCAAGTCTGTAGGAGATCTGTTGTGGATAAGGTTCTGAATTTCAAACAAGGCCGTGTACCGCTGCTGATCAGCATGCCCCATGCCGGTGTGCGCCTGACGCCTGCGGTCGAAGCCGGGTTGATCCCACAGGCCAAAAGCCTGCCGGACACCGACTGGCACATCCCGCAACTTTATGACTTCGCCGCTGAACTGGGCGCCAGCACCCTGGCCGCCGAGTACTCGCGGTTCGTCATCGACCTTAACCGCCCATCCGACGACAAGCCGTTGTACGTCGGCGCGACCACTGGCTTGTACCCGGCCACGTTGTTCGACGGCGTGCCGTTGTTCCGCGAAGGGCTGGAGCCTTCTGCCGATGAGCGCGCGAGCTATCTGGAGCAGATCTGGACGCCATACCACAGCACCTTGCAGCAGGAACTGGCGCGACTGAAGGCCGAGTTCGGCTACGCGCTGCTGTTCGATGCGCACTCGATCCGCTCGCTGATCCCGCACCTGTTCGACGGCAAGCTGCCGGACTTCAACCTCGGCACCTTCAATGGCGCCAGTTGCGATCCTCACTTGGCGACGCAACTCGAAGCGATCTGCGCGCGTCACGACAACTACACCCACGTGCTGAACGGACGCTTCAAGGGCGGCCACATCACTCGCCATTACGGCAACCCGGGCGAGAACATCCACGCCGTGCAACTGGAGCTGGGGCAGTGCACGTACATGGAAGAGTTCGAGCCGTTCCGTTATCGCCCGGATCTGGCGGAGCCGACGCGGGTGGTGTTGAAGGAATTGCTGCAAGGCTTGTTGGCCTGGGGTCAAAAACACTACAAGCGCTAAATCCTGACGCATAACCCTGTGGGAGCGGGCTTGCTCGCGAAAGCGGTGGATCAGCCAGCATTGATGGCGTCTGACACACCCTCTTCGCGAGCAAGCCCGCTCCCACAGGGTATGTGTTCGACCTGATACGGATCATGAGTCGCCACCGTGCAAAACACGGTCGCCACAGTTCGCTTCTACCGCTCGTCTGCTGCGTAATGTTCTGGCCACGGTGCACATAGACACCGACCCGACAATAATCCGCTGCCGCACGAGACTCATTCCGATGAAAAGACTGTTTCCCCGCTGTCTCTCTATTCTCTGCGGCACTGTACTGTTGAGCGCCGGCGCCATGGCCGCGGAGGACGCGTCCTGCAAAACCGTGCGCATGGGCGTGGTCAACTGGACTGACGTGATCGCCACCAGCGGCATGGCCGATGTGCTTCTCAACGGTCTCGGCTACGAAAGCAAGCAAACCAGCGCCGTGCAGCAAATCATCTTCGCCGGCATCCGCGACAAGCGCCTGGACATCTTCCTTGGTTACTGGAAACCGGCGATGGATAAAAACATCGCACCGTTCGTGGCGGCCAATCAGGTCAAGGTCATGGACAAACCGAGCCTGGCCGATGCCCAGGCCACACTCGCGGTCCCGGACTATGTGGCAGCGGCCGGTCTGAAAACCTTCGCCGACATCGCCAGATTCAAAGACCAGCTCGGCGGCAAGATCTACGGCATCGAGCCAGGCAGCGGCGCCAACACCACGATCAAGACCATGATCGAGACCAATCACTTCGGTCTGAAGGACTTCAAACTGATCGAATCAGGCGAGGCCGGCATGCTGGCGGCCGTGCAGCGAGCGGTGAATCGCAAGGAGTTCGTGGTGTTCGTCGGCTGGACCCCGCACCCGATGAACATCAACATGAAGATCACCTACCTGACCGGCAGTGAAGATGTCTACGGTCCGAATGAAGGCGCCGCGACCGTCTCCACCGTGACTGCCCCGGATTACGCCGAGCGCTGCCCGAACGTCAATCGCCTGCTGGAAAACCTGACGTTCACCGCTGCCCAGGAAAGCCAGTTGATGGTGCCGATCATGGAGCGCCAGACGGCTCAGGATGTCGCCAAAAAATGGCTGCGCGAGCATCCGGAAGATCTTCAGCGCTGGCTGGCCGGTGTCAGCAGCTTTGATGGTAAGGACGGCGTGGCCACGGTTCAGGCCAGTCTGAAAAACTGACACCAAAACCCTGTAGGAGCGAGCTTGCTCGCGATAAACCCGAGAACTTCGTGGGGGTATCAGGCTTCCCGCGTCATCGTTGACGACCATCGCGAGCAAGCTCGCTCCTACAGGGGCCATACATTTACCTTTACGGGCACCAGGCTCATGGCTCCTTACCCGCTTTCCGAACAAATGACGGCGTTCGTCGACAAAACCCTGAGCTTCAACAGCACCGACAGCAGTATCACCGGGTTGCGCCAGGCCTACAGCGAGATGTGCCGGGCGTTTACCCCGGCACGCCCCGTCGGGTTGTATGTCGTCGATTTCGAACTGGCCGGCGTGGCGGTTCGTTCCTATCAACCACCGGCCAGCGGTGCGTCCTGCATCGTTTACCTGCATGGCGGTGGCTGGGTGGTGGGGGACCTGGATTCCCACGATTTCATCTGCGCCGAGTTGGCATCGACGCTGGGTGTGCTGGTGATCGCCGTGGATTATCGCCGGGCACCGGAGCATCCGTTTCCCGCTGCGTTCGATGATTGCCTCAAGGTCTGGCGAGCATTGCGCACCGGGCCGTTTCAACTCGACCCGGCGCGCACGCTGGTGGCTGGCGACAGTGCCGGCGGCAACCTCGCGGCGGCGTTATGCCTGGCGCTGCGCGATGCCGGCGAGCCGGTACCGTGCGCGCAGGTGCTGATCTATCCGGGGTTGGGCGGCGATCAGCGCTTGCCATCGCGCAGTGAGTGCATCGACGCGCCATTACTCAGCAGCAGTGACGTCGATTGCTATCACGCGCTCTACCTGCGCGGTACCCGCCACCCGAACGCCTACGCCATGCCATTGCTGGCCACGGATTTCAGCGGACTGCCACCGGCATTGATCGCCGTGGCGCAATTCGATCCGTTGCGCGATGACGGCGTGCTGTACGCCGAGCGACTGAGTGCGGCGGGCGTGGCTGCCACGCTATATGTTGGCGAGGGCCTGGTTCACGGCTGTTTGCGAGCCCGCGGGCAGGTGCCCGAGGTCGATGCGCTGTACGAAATCTTGTTTGGTTATCTGGCGGCAAAACTCTGACTCCGCACGGACATGCTCATTGACGTAATTCGGGTTTATGATGCCCCACGGCAGAATATTAGAAGTCCCCCCAGGGATGAACTCGACCCCCTTACGGAGTGCGCAATGCAGACTTTGTACCCGCAGATCAAACCCTACGCCCGGCACGATCTGGCCGTCGATGCAACCCACACCCTGTACGTCGACGAAAGCGGTTCACCGGAAGGTTTGCCGGTGGTGTTCATCCACGGCGGCCCCGGTGCCGGATGTGATGCCCAGAGTCGTTGCTTCTTCGATCCCAACCTGTATCGCATTGTCACTTTCGATCAGCGCGGTTGCGGTCGCTCCACGCCCCACGCCAGCCTGGAAAACAACACGACCTGGGATCTGGTCGCGGACCTTGAGCGGATTCGCCAGCACCTGGGCATCGACAAATGGGTGCTGTTTGGCGGTTCCTGGGGTTCGACCCTGGCGCTGGCTTATGCGCAAACCCATCCTGAGCGTGTACACGGCCTGATCCTGCGCGGGATCTTTCTGTGCCGTCCGCAGGAGATCGAATGGTTCTATCAGGCCGGCGCGAGCCGTCTGTTCCCCGATTACTGGCAGGACTACATTGCGCCGATCCCGCTGGATGAGCGCGGCGACTTGCTGACTGCGTTCCACAAACGCCTGGTCGGCAACGACCAGATTGCCCAGATGCATGCGGCCAAGGCCTGGTCCACCTGGGAGGGCCGCACCGCGACCCTGCGTCCGAACCCGCTGGTGGTCGATCGCTTCTCCGAGCCACAACGTGCATTGTCGATTGCCCGCATCGAATGCCACTACTTCAGCAACAACGCCTTCCTGGAGCCGAACCAGTTGATCCGCGACATGGGCAAGATCGCTCATTTGCCTGGCGTAATCATCCATGGCCGCTATGACGTGATCTGCCCGCTGGATAACGCCTGGGAATTGCACCAGGCCTGGCCGAACAGCGAACTGCAGGTCATCCGCGATGCCGGTCATGCCGCTTCCGAACCGGGCATCACTGACGCACTGGTCCGCGCCGCCGATCAGATGGCTCGACGTCTGCTCGACCTGGCGCCTGACGAGGCATGAAGGGTCTGCTGCAACGGGTGCGTGGCGCAAGAGTCGAGGTTGCGGGCGAGGTCGTGGGTGCCGTTGATCAGGGATTGCTGGTCCTGGTGGCCGTTGAGCCCGACGACACGCGGGCCAGCGCTGACAAACTTCTCAATAAGCTGCTTAACTATCGAGTGTTCAGTGACGCTGAGGGCAAGATGAATCTGTCCTTGGCGGATGTGGGCGGCGGGCTGCTGCTGGTCTCTCAGTTCACCCTGGCCGCCGATACCAAAAGCGGGCTGCGTCCGAGTTTCTCGACTGCGGCCCCTCCGGCGCTGGGAGAGGAACTGTTCGACTATCTATTAAGCAAAGCGAAACAGGTGCATGGCACTGTGGCATCAGGTAGATTCGGCGCGGATATGCAGGTGCACCTGGTCAATGATGGCCCGGTAACCTTCCTGTTACAGTCCTGAAAGCGCTTGAAACAAGTTTTTAAGCTCATTTCGACTGAAAACAGGGCTTTATCGCGATAAATACTTTGTTACCCCTGATGCGTTGTAACGCGGCCTACTAGATAATCGCGCGCTACGGGGATCAGCGTTCGTTGGTCCATTTTGACTTAGGTAGAGACTTGTCTGGATCCGATTGGGGAATCATTTCGCCCTAGCGGAGTCGGAACAATGCTCGCCAACTTGGCAAGAGTGGTTTGCAAGGGCGGTTTTTTCATGCCGTACACCGTGCAGACCCTTTAACTGGCCGTTGGTTTTTTGATCTGTTTTCGGCGAGGGTTGCTCGTGATTGTTAGTCCCTGTAACGCACCAAAATTGTCTGCCAAACGGTTACGCAGCGCCCTGTTAGCGGGCTCTGCGCTGCTCTGCCTGCTCAGCGCCGGCCAGCTTTGGGCATTCAGTCTGGATGATGTATCGGCCAAGGCAAAAGAGCTGGCCGCGCAGAAATACGAAGCGCCGCGCAGTAACCTGCCGAACGAGTTCCGCGACATGAAATTCGCGGACTATCAGAAAATTCGTTTTCTGACGGAAAAAGCCGAGTGGGCTGATCAGAAGACGCCGTTCAAGCTGTCCTTCTATCACCAGGGCATGCATTTCGATACGCCGGTGAAAATCAACGAAATTACCGCGAACACCGTCGAAGAGATCAAATATGATCCGAGTCGTTTCGACTTCGGCGACATGCAGTTCGATCCAAAGGCCACCGAACAACTGGGTTATGCCGGTTTCCGTGTGCTGTACCCGATCAACAAGGCCGACAAGCAAGACGAAATCATGACCATGCTCGGCGCGAGCTACTTCCGCGTCGTCGGCAAGGGTCACGTCTATGGCTTGTCCGCTCGCGGCATGGCGCTGGATACCGCATTGCCGTCCGGCGAAGAATTCCCGCGTTTTCGCGAGTTCTGGATTCAGCAGCCCAAGCCAGGCGACAAGCACCTGGTGATCTTTGCCCTGCTGGATTCTCCTCGTGCCACTGGCGCCTATCGCCTGACCCTGCGTCCGGGCAGCGATACCATCGTCGACGTCAAGGCGCAGATGTACCTGCGTGACAAGGTCGGCAAACTGGGTATCGCCCCGTTGACCAGCATGTACCTGTTCGGCGCCAACCAGCCGTCGAAAGTACTCAACTACCGTCGCGAGCTGCACGACTCCAGCGGCCTGGCGATCCATGCCGGCAACGGCGAGTGGATCTGGCGTCCGCTGAACAACCCGAAACACCTGGCCGTGAGCAACTTCAGCGTGGAAAACCCGCGCGGCTTCGGTCTGCTGCAACGTGGCCGTGACTTCAGCCACTACGAAGATCTCGACGATCGCTACGACAAGCGCCCAAGCGCCTGGATCGAGCCGAAGGGTGACTGGGGCAAGGGCACAGTCGACCTGGTCGAGATTCCGACCGCCGACGAAACCAACGACAACATCGTTGCTTTCTGGAACCCGGAAAAATTGCCGGAACCTGGCCAGCCGCTCGATGTCGCTTATCGTATGCACTGGACCATGGATGAGGACTCGATTCACGCGCCAGACAGCGCCTGGGTCAAGCAGACCCTGCGTTCGACCGGTGACGTCAAACAGTCCAACCTGATTCGTCAGCCGGACGGCAGCGTTGCCTACCTGGTGGACTTCGAAGGCCCGTCCCTGGCGGCTTTGCCGGCCGATGCGGATGTTCGCAGCCAGGTCAGCGTCGGCGACAACGCTGAGCTTGTGGAAAACAGCGTGCGCTACAACCCTGAAACCAAGGGCTGGCGCCTGACCCTGCGGATGAAGATCAAGGATCCGGGCAAGTCCACCGAGATGCGTGCCGCACTGGTGCAGAACATCGTGCCGGCGGACCTGGCCAAGACTTCGATTCCAGCGTCGAACTCGTCGGTTGCCAAGGCCGACAAGGTTGCCGCCAAGCAACAAGAGAAAGCGGACAAGGAAGCCAAGCAAGCGGAGGCCAAGCAGGCTGAAGCCAAGCCTGTTGCAGATGCCAAGGACAAGGCCAATAAAGACGCCAAGCAGCCTGTCGCTGCCGACGCGGCCCCAGCCACACCGGAATCGGCCCCGACTGAAGAAGTCCTGACCGAGACCTGGAGCTATCAGTTGCCTGCCGATGAGTAACTCTCAAGTACGGCCAGAGACTCTCTCCGAGTATCTGGCGCATCTGCCGATGACCGACCAGCAGCGCGCGGAACTCGCGGGCTGCCAGTCTTTCAGCGAATTGCATGAACGCCTGTCGTCCTCGACGTTCGATGCCCCGACCGAAGCCGCCCAGGCTTCGGTGGGCAAACGCCTGACCCTGAGCACCGCCGAAGAACTGCAGGACGCGGAAATGCTGGTGCTCGACGCCAACGGCCGGGTCTGCCTCAAGGCGACCCCGCCGATCCGGCGGACCAAGGTCGTGCCGGAGCCGTGGCGCACCAACATTCTGGTGCGTGGCTGGCGGCGGATGACCGGTCGAACCAACCCGCCGAAGCCGCCGAAGGACGAACGTGTCCTGCCGGCCGCGCGCTGGCGCACCGTCGGATCGATCCGTCGCTACATTCTGTTGCTGCTGATGCTCGGCCAGACCATCGTCGCCGGCTGGTACATGAAAGGCATCATGCCGTACCAGGGCTGGTCGTTCGTCGACCTCAACGAAGTGCTGCACCAACCGCTGCTGCAAACCGCCACGCAAGTGCTGCCGTATGCGTTGCAGACCAGCATCCTGATCCTGTTCGGGATTCTGTTCTGCTGGGTGTCGGCCGGTTTCTGGACCGCGCTGATGGGGTTCCTGGAATTGCTGACCGGCCACGATAAATACCGTATCTCCGGTAAAAGTGCTGGCAACGAGCCGATTCCAAAGGATGCGCGCACCGCCCTGGTGATGCCGATCTGCAACGAAGACGTGCCACGGGTATTCGCCGGTCTACGCGCGACCTTCGAGTCGGTGGCGGCCACGGGCGACCTGGACCGTTTCGATTTCTTCGTCCTCAGTGACAGTAACGACGCCGATATCTGTGTCGCCGAGCAACAGGCCTGGCTGGATGTCTGCCGCGAAGCTGGCGGCTTCGGCAAGATCTTCTATCGCCGCCGTCGTCGTCGCGTAAAACGTAAAAGCGGCAACCTCGACGACTTCTGCCGTCGCTGGGGCGGTGACTACAAGTACATGGTCGTACTCGACGCCGACTCCGTGATGAGCGGCGAGTGCCTGACCAGTCTGGTGCGCCTGATGGAAGCCACGCCGGACGCCGGGATCATCCAGACCGCGCCACGTGCGTCGGGCATGGACACCCTGTATGCGCGCATGCAGCAGTTCGCCACTCGCGTGTATGGCCCGCTGTTCACCGCCGGCCTGCACTTCTGGCAACTGGGCGAGTCGCACTACTGGGGTCACAACGCGATCATCCGCATGAAGCCGTTCATCGACCACTGCGCCCTGGCGCCGTTGCCGGGTACAGGCGCGTTCTCCGGCTCGATCCTGTCCCACGACTTCGTTGAAGCCGCCTTGATGCGCCGTGCCGGCTGGGGCGTGTGGATTGCCTACGACTTGCCGGGTAGCTATGAAGAGCTGCCGCCAAACCTGCTGGACGAACTCAAGCGTGACCGTCGCTGGTGCCACGGCAACCTGATGAACTTCCGCCTGTTCCTGGTCAAGGGCATGCACCCGGTGCACCGCGCGGTGTTCCTGACCGGCGTGATGTCCTACCTGTCGGCGCCGTTGTGGTTCTTCTTCCTGGTGTTGTCGACAGCGCTTTTGGCGGTCAACACGCTGATGGAGCCGCAGTACTTCCTCGAACCGCGCCAGCTCTATCCGCTGTGGCCACAATGGCACCCGGACAAGGCGATTGCGCTGTTCTCGACCACCATCGTGCTGCTGTTCCTGCCGAAGCTGCTGAGCATCATCCTGATCTGGGCCAAGGGCGCGAAAGAGTTCGGCGGCAAGTTCAAGGTGACCCTGTCGATGCTGCTGGAGATGCTGTTCTCCATGCTGCTGGCGCCGGTGCGGATGATTTTCCACACCCGTTTCGTCCTCGCTGCGTTCCTCGGCTGGGCCGCGACCTGGAACTCGCCACAGCGTGACGACGACTCCACGCCGTGGAGCGAAGCGATCAAGCGCCATGGTCCGCAAACCCTGCTGGGCTTTTTCTGGGCCATGCTGGTGATCTGGCTGAACCCGAGCTTCCTGTGGTGGCTGGTGCCGATCGTCGGTTCGTTGATGCTGTCGATCCCGGTGTCGGTGATCTCCAGTCGTGTCGGCCTGGGCCTGAAGTCCCGTGACGAGAGCCTGTTCCTGATCCCTGAGGAATACAATCCGCCGCAGGCGTTGTTGGCCACCGACCAGTACACCCACGAAAACCGCTGGCATGCGCTGAACGACGGCTTCGTCCGTTCGGTGGTCGACCCACAGCAGAACGCCCTGGCGTGCTCGCTGGCGACCTCCCGGCACAATCAGGCTGAGCCGATCGAGTGGTTGCGGATCGAGCGGGTTCGCCACGCGATGAAGGTTGGGCCTGAAGGTCTGACCAACAACGAACGTGTGCAACTGTTGAGCGATCCGGTGGCATTGGCCCGTCTGCATGAGCAGGTCTGGAACGAAGGTCACCCAGAGTGGCTGGGCGCCTGGCGTAAGTCGGTCAAGGCCGATCCCCATGCACCGTTGCTGCCGCTCAAGCCAATGAGCGAACAGCCTCAGATGGCGTAATAAAAAAACCCGCGAAAGCGGGTTTTTTTATGGCTTGAGGTTTGTTCTTGAGCTTGCACCAGACTCTGCAATAGCAGTGTCTGGTCGATCGCTTTCGCGGGCAAGCCCGCTCCCACAAGGTTGTGTGTACAACGCCATTCCCTGTGGGAGCGGGCTTGCCCGCGAAGGCGTCACCTCAAACCCTGAACTTGCCCACCAGCATCTGCAAATGCGTCCCCAACCGCGCCAGCTCAACGCTGGAGGCGGCGGTTTCTTCACTGGCTGCCGAGGTCTGGTCCGACACATCCCGCACGTTCAGCACGCTACGGTTGATCTCCTCGGCCACAGCGCTTTGCTGCTCAGCCGCCGCCGCAATCTGCTGGTTCATCGCCTGGATCGCCGACACCGTGCGGGTGATGCTTTCCAGTGAGCCGCCAGCGCGGCGGGTCAGTTCGACGCTGCTGTCGGTCAGGGTGCGGCTGTTGTCCATGATGGTCGCCACTTGCTGCGTGCCATTTTGCAGGCCGACGATCAGCTCTTCGATCTCTTCGGTGGACTTCTGCGTGCGCTGGGCCAGGCTGCGGACTTCGTCGGCGACCACGGCAAAACCACGCCCGGCTTCACCGGCACGGGCCGCCTCAATCGCGGCGTTGAGCGCCAGCAGATTGGTTTGCTGGGCCACGGACTTGATGACGTCGAGCACGCTGCCGATCTTGTCACTTTCGCGCTGGAGTTCGCCCATGGCCTCGGTGGAGTGGCCGACTTCCTTGGCCAGGCGTTCGATCTGGGCGATGGCTTCGCCGACCACTTTGTCGCCCTCGCGGGCCTGTTGGTCGGCGGCGACGGCAGCTTCGGAGGCCTCTTCGGCGTTGCGCGCAACTTCCTGCACGGTGGCGGCCATTTCGTTCATGGCCGTCGCGACCTGGTCGGTCTCGATCTTCTGGCTGTTGACCCCGGCGCTGGTCTGCTCGGTGACTGCAGACAATTCCTCAGCGGCGCTGGCGATCTGCGTGACGCCATCGCTGATGCCGCCGATCAGCTCGCGCAAGCCCTGGGTCATGTTCTGCATGGCGCGCTGCAACTGGCCGAGTTCGTCGCGGCGCTTGGACGTCAGGTTGTGGGTCAGGTCGCCACTGGCTACTCGCTCAGCGACGGCCAGGGTCTGGTTCAGCGGAATGATGATCTGCCGGGTGATCGCCCAGGCTGCCAGCAGGCCGAAGGCGATAGCCAGTACGGTGGCGAGGGTCAGCATGTTCTTGGCGTGGGCGGCGTCGGCGTCGCGCACGATGGTTTGCGAGACGGTGAGTTTCTGGCTCATGTCCAACAGGATGTCGCCTTGCGCAGACATGCGTACCAGGGCTTTGGCGCTGGCCACCTGGGAGTCGCGGAACTGGCTGACGGCGGCGCGGTAGGCCTTCAGCGAATCAGACGCCTGTTGCAGATTGGCGATGTGTTCTTCGGGCAGTTTGGCCGGCAGGCTCTCGAGGTTCTTCAGGGCGTTGTCGATCGCATCGAGGGCAGGCTGTTCGGCTTCGCTCTTGCCGCTGTAGGTGTAGCCGCGAACCTGGAAGCGTGCTTGCTGGATCAGTTTGCTCAGGTCGATCACGCTGTTGAACGCCGCCACGCTCTCGCCCTGCAGCATGGATTTTTCCACTTCGGCGACGCGGGCCACGGCGTTGTCGGCGGTGGCGCCGAGTTTGCCGCGGGCGTCTTCACGCTGGGCACCGGCCTGGGTCATGTCACTGAAGGCGCGACGGTATTCGGCGACAGCGGCCAGTTGTTGATCGACCATGGCCGTATCAGCCGGTTGCTCGATCAGGCCACGGGCGGTCTGCAGGCCGCTTTCGAGTTTGCCCAGCAGATCGTTGACGGCGCCGGGACCTTGTTCACCGCGACGCATCTCGTAATCCAGGCGTGCAATGCGCAGGTCCTTGGTCAGGTCGTTGAGGCTGGCGATGAACCCCAGTTTATCGCCACGGCTGGTCACGCTGCTCAGGCCGCTCCAGCCGGTGAAGGTGATCAACAGGGTCAATAACAGCACCAGACCGAAGCCGATTCCCAGCTTGCGTTTGACGCTGACGTTTCCCAGATTCTCGGCTAGCCATTGGTACATGCTGAAACTCCCCGGACCACAATTTGGTTTTATGGGGGGGGTATCGGCAGGGGCGCCTGAATCTGTAGGCGCTGCCCGATGTAAGGACGGATGATGACCTGTGGGAGCGGGCTTGCTCGCGAAAGCGGAGTGTCAGTCACTTCAATGCCGACTGATACACCGCCTTCGCGAGCAAGCCCGCTCCCACAGGGGATTGTGTCTGGGATTAGAAAAGTCTTGCCAGCAGCGCGGTCACGGCGGTTTCGACGCGCAGGATGCGCTCGCCCAGTTGCACCGGTTGCAGGCCGGACTTGCCCAGCAGGTCGATCTCGTAGGGAATCCACCCACCCTCGGGGCCGATGGCCAGGGTCACCGGTTCGCTGAGTGCGCGAGGGCAGGGCGGGTAATTGCCCGGATGCCCGACCAGGCCGAGGGTGCCGTCGGTAATCGCTGGCAGGCGGTCTTCGACGAACGGCTTGAAGCGCTTCTCGATCACGACTTCCGGCAGCACGCTGTCCCGGGCCTGTTCGAGGCCGAGGATCAACTGCTCGCGAATCGCCTCGGGCTCCAGGAACGGCGTTTGCCAGAAGCTCTTCTCGACGCGATAGCTGTTGACCAGCACGACCCGTGGCACTCCCATGGCCGCCACGGTCTGGAACACCCTGCGCAGCATCTTGGGCCGTGGCAGGGCCAACACCAGGGTCAATGGCAGCTTGGCCGGTGGTGGCTGGTCGAGGGTGACGCGCAATTCCGCTTCGCCGGCGTCCAGGCGCAGCACTTCGGCCGAGCCCATCAGCCCGCCGATCCGCCCGACGCGCATGCTGTCGCCGACTTCGCAGCGGTGGACTTCCTGCATGTGGGACAACCGGCGATCACGCAGGACCGCCCGGTCGGCCGCAATGAAATCGGCCTCTTCGAGGAGCAGCAGGTTCACGCTTGGGTCGCTGGCGGCTGGTCGTTGTGATCGTCAGCCGGTTGGTCGTCCGGATGTTCGCCACGCTTGCTGATCAGGCTGCCAAACAGGATGCCGATCTCGAACAGCAGCCACATCGGCACGGCCAGCAGGGTCTGCGAGAAGATGTCCGGCGGCGTCAGGATCATGCCGACCACGAAGCAGCCGATGATCACATACGGGCGGATCTTCTTCAGGTATTTGACGTCGACCACGCCGATCCACACCAGCAGCACCACGGCCACCGGGATTTCGAACGCCACGCCAAAGGCAAAGAACAGCGTCATGACGAAATCGAGGTAGCTGGTGATGTCGGTCATCATTTCCACGCCGGC
Source organism: Pseudomonas sp. A-R-19 (assembly GCF_019956575.1). Lineage (NCBI taxonomy): Bacteria > Pseudomonadati > Pseudomonadota > Gammaproteobacteria > Pseudomonadales > Pseudomonadaceae > Pseudomonas > Pseudomonas sp. A-R-19. Next base: position 20,508 of record NZ_JAHBDR010000044.1, on the reverse strand, counting down.
CGGGGTGGCGGAGGCGAAGAACTTGAAGATCAGCGGGAACACCAGGAAATAGGCGAACGCCATGCCGGCGTAGAACAGAAAGATGCTGGAGACCAGCAAGGGCACGGCGATGCGCTTTTCATGCTTGTACAGGCCCGGGGCGATGAAACCCCAGATCTGGTGCAGGATCACCGGGATGGCCAGGAACAGCGAGACCATCATGGTCAGCTTCAGTGGCGTCAGGAACGGCGACGACACGTCGGTGGCAATCATCGTCGCGCCAGCGGGCAGGTACGCGCGCAGCGGCGTCGAGACGAAGGTGTAGATCTGCTGGGTGAAGGCGAACAGCCCGGCAAAGATGATGAAGATCGCCGCTACGCAGCGCAGCAGGCGGGTACGCAACTCGGTGAGGTGCGAAACCAGCGGCATGTGCTGGTCGTTTTCAGGAAGATCGCTCATGGGGCTCGCGGCGGCAGTGTTGGGTCATGAGGGGCCGGCGCAACGGGCGCAGCCGCAGGTGTAACAGGTTCAACCGGAGTGGCTGCAACAACAGGCGCAGGTTCGACAGGCGCGACAACGGGAGCGGGTGTTGGCTCGACGGCAGCGGCAGGCGCTTGAATCGTCTGCGCACCCACATGCTCCACTGGCGTCGGCTCCTGCTGGGTCGGCGTGAAGATTTTCCGCGCCTCCTGCTCAAGCGACAGGATGTGTTCGTTGTGCAGTTGCCGACGAATCTCGTCGGCACCGATTTCACGTTCAACTTCCTGTTTGATCGCGTTGAAGCTGCGCTTCAGGCGCCCGACCCACAGGCCAGCGGTGCGCGCAGCGCCCGGCAAGCGCTCGGGGCCCAGCACCAGCAGGGCGACGAGGCCGACGAGCAGCAGTTCAGAGAAGCTGATACCAAACATTAGTCAGTGCTCACACGTCTTTGCGGATCGGCTCTTCGACTTTCTGTGCCTGCACGTCGATGGTGTGCGGCTGGTTCACAGAGGCCTGGGGCTGTACCGGCGGAACCGGTTGGGCCGGGGTCGCATTCGGGTCGGCCGGTTTTTCGTCGTCGTTCATGGCTTTCTTGAAGCCCTTGATCGATTCGCCGACGTCAGTGCCGAGGTTTTTCAGCTTCTTGGTGCCGAATACCAGTACCACGACAACCAGGATGACGATCCAGTGTTTCCAGTCAAAAATGCCCATGCTGCTGCTCCTCTCTAATAGTTATTCAGGCGGACGGGCGCGAGGCTTTCTCGGCGTGTCCGGAGAGACCGAAACGACGGTCCAGTTCATCGAGTACAGCCTGTGGATGCTGCCCCAGTTGGGCGAGCATGACCATGCTGTGGAACCACAAATCGGCGGTTTCGTAGATCACATCGCTGCAGTCGCCGCTGACGGCGGCGTCCTTGGCGGCAATGATGGTCTCGACCGACTCTTCGCCGACTTTTTCCAGAATCTTGTTCAAGCCCTTGTGGTACAGGCTGGCGACATACGAGCTGTCGGCGGCGGCGCCTTTGCGCGCTTCCAGTACCTCGGCCAGACGAGTCAGAGTGTCACTCATGTTTGTGTCCTGCGGAATAGATGGCGTGCGGATCTTTCAGGACCGGGTCGACCGTTGTCCAGTCGCCGTTCTCATAGACGCGGTAGAAGCAGCTCTGGCGGCCGGTATGGCAGGCGATGTCGCCGATTTGCTCGACCATCAGGATGATGACGTCGGCGTCACAGTCCAGGCGCATCTCGTGCAGGGTTTGCACGTGGCCGGACTCTTCGCCCTTGCGCCACAGCTTGCCACGGGAACGCGACCAGTAAATGGCGCGGTTCTCGGCAGCCGTCAGTTCCAGTGCTTCGCGGTTCATCCAGGCCATCATCAGGACGCGCCCGGTCTTGTGATCCTGGGCAATCGCTGGCACCAGGCCGTCGGCGTCCCACTTGATCTCGTCCAGCCAATTCTTCATCTACGACTCCGATACGGGCCCGCACTTCAATAATCGGGGGCCTACGTTCAATGCAGCGTCCAAACAGTGTGCCAGCGTGTTGCGCGACTGGCTATCGGCGAACGACCAGATACAAACCCACCGCCATCATGATGCCGGCCGGCCAGTAAGCCAACTGGTTCAGCGGGCCGCCAGCGGCAAGGATGGCGCCCCCGGCCAGGTGAGCCGTGCCGAGCAGGCGCAGGAACCAGTCGTCACGGCGCCGATGCCAGGGTGGCGGCGGGTCGTAGGCATGGGGTTGGGACATGCGTTCGAGCAGGTCGCGGGCCATGTTGGCCAGGTGCGGGAGCTGCTCGAACTGGCTGTGCACGTTGCCGAGCAGGGCTTTGGGGCTGACGCGCTCACGCATCCAGCGCTCAAGGAACGGCTGCGCGGTGTTCCACAGGTCGAGGTCAGGGTACAGCTGGCGGCCCAGGCCTTCGATGTTCAGCAGGGTCTTTTGCAGCAGGACCAACTGCGGCTGCACTTCCATGTTGAAGCGGCGAGCGGTCTGGAACAGGCGCATCAGCACCTGGCCAAAGGAAATATCTTTTAACGGTTTTTCGAAGATCGGCTCGCACACCGTACGGATCGCCGCTTCGAATTCGTTGAGTTTGGTTTCCGCCGGCACCCAGCCTGAATCGATGTGCAACTGCGCCACGCGACGGTAATCGCGCTTGAAGAAGGCGAACAGGTTGCGTGCCAGGTAATCCTGGTCTTCCGGGGTCAGGCTGCCGACGATGCCGCAGTCGATGGCGATGTACTGCGGGCTCCACGGACTTACAGTGCTGACGAAAATGTTGCCGGGGTGCATGTCGGCGTGAAAGAAGCTGTCGCGGAACACTTGGGTGAAGAAAATCTCCACGCCACGCTCGGCGAGCATTTTCATGTCGGTGCGCTGGTCGGCCAGGGTCGCCAGGTCGGTGACCTGGATGCCGTAGATGCGCTCCATCACCAGGACTTTCGGCCGGCACCAGTCCCAATAGACTTGCGGCACGTACAGCAGCGGCGAACCTTCGAAGTTGCGCTTCAACTGGCTGGCGTTGGCCGCCTCGCGCAGCAGGTCGAGTTCGTCGTAGATGGTTTTTTCGTAATCGCTGACCACGTCCACCGGGTGCAGCAAACGCGCATCGGCCGAGAGTTTTTCGGCGGCGCGGGCGAGGATGAACAGCCACGCCAGGTCTTGGGCAATCACCGGCTTGAGGCCCGGGCGGATCACCTTGACCACCACTTCTTCGCCGGTTTTCAGTTGCGCGGCATGCACCTGCGCCACCGAGGCCGAGGCTAGCGGTTCAACGTCGAAACGGCTGAACACGTCGCTGATTTTCTTGCCCAGCTGTTCTTCGATCAGCTTGACCGATACTTGCGAATCAAACGGCGGCACGCGGTCCTGCAGCTTCATCAGCTCATCGGCGATGTCTTCCGGCAACAGGTCGCGACGTGTGGACAGGATCTGCCCGAACTTGATGAAGATCGGCCCCAGGTCCTGCAGTGCCAGGCGCAAGCGCGCGCCACGGCTCAGGTCCAGGGTCTTGCGCGGGAACCAGCGCCACGGCAGGGCATAGCGCAGCGCCCGCAGAAACCAGGGTAGCGGCAGGGCGAACAGCAGGTCATCGAGGCGGTAGCGGATCACGACGCGCTGGATGCGCAACAAACGGCGGACGGCAAGCAGCTTCATGCGTTATCGCTTGGGTCGAGGGATCGGGAAAGGCGCTCGAAACGCGCCTCGAGACGTTCCAGATCAAGCTTGATCTGGTCCAGTTCACTGAATCGGGCTTCGGCTTCGCGCTGACCGACGAGGGTGCGCGATTCTTCCGCCAGGTATTCGCCCAGGTTCTGGCCCAGGCTGGCAAAGCCTTGCTGATACCAGCGGGCGCGGCTGCGCAGGTGACCACCAACCAGTTGCGTGGCGACCGGACCCAGCCAGCGCGAGAGTTCGTACTCCCAGTCCAGCTCCAGGTCCTGCAGGATCGCCGCCAGTTCCAGCAGTACGCCGCTGTCGCCGTCGAGTTCCACTTCAGGTCTGTGCAGGATCGCGGTCTTGTCCTTGCTCATGGCCAGATTCAGCAGGCTCGAGGCCGGTGCACGCAAGGTGCAGTCGGCGCCGGTTTCCCACTGGGAGGCGAGCATCAGGCCTTCGTCGCTGGGCAGGATGAACAGGTGCAGCGCCGGGCTGCGGCAATCGACGGCAATCACCTTGCCGGTCAAATGCGCCAGCCGCGGCAGCGCCGTGCTGTCGAGACGCAGCACCCGGTTCAGACCGAGTTCAACGCTGGCGAGCAGGCCGGCGAGCAGCATCAGGGCTTGATGCCGCGGTGCAGGGCAACGATGCCTGCGGTCATGTTGTGATAGGTCACGCGGTCGAAACCGGCCTCGACCATCATCGACTTCAGGGTTTCCTGATTCGGGTGCATGCGGATCGATTCGGCCAGGTAGCGGTAGCTTTCCGAGTCGTTGGTGATCAGCTTGCCCATCAGCGGCATGAAGGCGAACGAGTAGGCGTCGTAGGCCTTGGACATCAGCGCGTTGGTCGGCTTGGAGAATTCCAGCACCAGCAAACGGCCGCCCGGCTTGAGCACGCGCAGCATCGAGCGCAGGGCATCTTCCTTGTGGGTCACGTTGCGCAGGCCGAAGGCGATGGTCACGCAGTCGAAATGGTTGTCCGGGAACGGCAGTTTTTCCGCATCGGCCTGGACGAATTCGACGTTGCCGGCCACACCGAGGTCCAGCAGGCGGTCACGACCGACCTTGAGCATGGATTCGTTGATGTCGGCCAATACGACCTGGCCGGTCGGGCCTACCAGGTGCGAGAACTTGCGGGTCAGGTCGCCGGTACCGCCAGCGATATCGAGCACGCGATTGCCGGTACGAACGCCCGACAGTTCGATCGCGAAACGCTTCCACAGACGGTGCATGCCGCCCGACAGAAGGTCGTTCATCAGGTCGTACTTGGCGGCTACCGAGTGGAATACCTCAGCGACTTTTTCCGCTTTCTGGCTTTCCGGAACGTTTTTGAAGCCGAAGTGAGTGGTGGGTTCGGCATCGCTGCCTTTGCGCTGATCAGTCATATCGCTGTCACCAAAAGAGAATGCGCGACATTCTAATCCCCAAGGCATGCTTTGTCTTGGCAAGGCTGAAGGTAAGATGGGCAACCATCGGGACGTTTTGACGCAGCAGAGGTCAAGATGCCTGGGGAAAGCATCCATAAAGCAGGAGTCATTTGATGGCCCGTATTAGTGTTGAACGTGCCCATGGCCTGGGTAAGGAAGCGGCTCGCGAAAAGGCCGACAAGCTGGCGCAGAAACTTTCCGATCAGTATGGCCTGGAGCCGCAGTGGTCCGGCGATACCCTGAACCTCAAGCGCTCGGGTGTGAAAGGCGCGGTGCATGTCGCCGAGGATTCGATTCGCGTCGAAGTGGAACTGGGCCTGATGATGTCGGCCATGAGCGGCATGATCAAGGCTGAGATCGAAAAGGCGCTGGACAAGGCGTTGGTCTGATTTCTGTTTGAAATGAGATCCGCTGTGGGAGCGGGCTTGCTCGCGAAGGCGGTGCGTCATTCAACATTGATGTTGACTGACCTGACGCTTTCGCGAGCAAGCCCGCTCCCACATTTTGTTTTGTGGTGTGGCCAAAGGTTTATGTCAGTTGTTAGGGTGCCGTTTCTAATTTTTCTCCCTACTTTGTGCCAGAGCCCGACACTTATCCGGGCAGTTCCTCAAACCTTCTGCGCGTGAGGTGCACCATGGCCAAAGTTATTTTGAAGAAAAAAATCGACGTATCGACCAGCACGCTGGGCGACGTCAAATCCTATGCCCGCAAGATCTGGCTGGCAGGCCTGGGTGCCTACGCCAAGGTCGGTCAAGAGGGCAGCGAATACTTTCAAGAGCTGATCAAGGCTGGTCAGGTTGTTGAAAAGAAAGGCAAAAAAGTAGTCGCTGAGAAACTTGAAGCGGCCAATGCCGAGATCGATGAAGTCAAGAGTGAAGTCAGTACTTTCAAAGGCCGCGTCGAAGTTCAACTCGACAAGGTCGAGAAGGCGTTCGACACGCGTGTCGCAAGTGCCTTGAATCGTATCGGCATTCCGTCTAAACATGACGTTGAGACACTCTCTGCTAAGCTCGATGAGCTAACGGCATTGCTCGAACGTGTCGCGCGTAAATCTTAAGGAGAACGGGATGGCTGTTAAAAAGAAAACCGAAAAAGAAGGCAGCTCGTGGATCGGGAAGGTTGAAGATTACTCCCGAAAAATCTGGCTGGCTGGTTTAGGCGTGTACTCGAAGATCGACACTGACGGCAGCAAACTCTTCGATGCATTGGTTAAGGACGGCGAGAAAGCCGAGAAGCTCACCAAGAGCGCTGTTGGCAAGACCGTCGACGCCGCCAAGGACTCCGCTTCTTCGGCCAAATCGCGCATCAGCGGCGTGAAAGATCGCGCACTGGGCAAGTGGGATGAGCTGGAAGGTGCTTTCGACAAGCGTCTGAACAGTGCCATTTCGCGTCTGGGTGTACCGAGCCGCAACGAAGTCAAGGCGCTGCACAGCAAGGTCGAGACCCTGACCAAGCAAATCGAAAAGCTGACCGGTGCCAAGGTTGCGCCTGTTGCGGCGAAAACCGCGGCGGCCAAACCTGCTGCCAAGACTGCCGCCGCCAAGCCAGCAGCGAAAACTGCTGCCAAGCCACTGGCAAAAGCAGCGGCTAAACCTGCTGCCAAGCCTGCGGCTAAAACTGCAGCCGCCAAACCTGCAGCAGCCAAGCCTGCGGCCAAACCGGTTGCTGCGAAAGCTGCCGCCAAACCGGCTGCCAAGCCAGCAGCGGCCAAGCCTGCGGCTAAAACGGCTGCAGCAAAACCAGCCGCCGCCAAACCGGCAGCCAAACCTGCTGCCGCGAAAAAACCTGCAGTGAAGAAGCCAGCAGCTCCAAAAGCCGCTGCGCCAAAACCAGCAGTAGCAGCTGCCAAACCGGCGACCCCGGCAACCCCGACAGCAGCTCCGGTCAGCGCATCGAACTCCGCGACCGCACCGACCCCTGCTGTCACTCCGACTGCCGCGCCAGCTCCATCGACGCCAACCAGTCAGTCCTGATTTTCAGGGCTCAAAAAAACGCCCGGCCTGCCAAGGTCGGGCGTTTTTGTTTGCGCACGAATCTCTGAGCGACGCAGCCCCACTGTAGGAGCGAGCTTGCTCGCGATGGTATTGCAGGCGCTGAGTAGCGTCGGCTGTACCTTTTTCGCGAGCAAGCTCGCTCCTACAGGGGGGAAGCTGTGGTCAGAGTTATTCGTGGTCTTCCAGATACGCCATCGCCATCTGCTCGGTCGCAGCCTTCATCGAGGGCAGCAGGTGTGGCGCGACCAGCATCATGATTTGGTAAACCACCAGCCGCACCTCACCTTCGCGATCAAGAATCCGCTGATAATCCAGCGAAAACAGCAGTGTCATGGTGATCTGTTCCACCAGTTGTCCCAATGCCTGGGTCTCACTGACCAGCAGCCCTTGTGCCTTCAATCGTGCCAGCAGCGACGCCAGTGTGCGCTTGAGTGCATTGAGCAGATTGCGGATGCCCTTGGCCAGTTTCGGCAGGCGCCCGGCGAGGTTCGACAGGTCCTGGAAGAGGAACCGGTAGTGGGACAGGCGTTCGACGATCAGGTGCAGGAACAGCCAGTAATCCTCGGGGGCCAGTTCGACATCGGCCGGCGGATCGAGCAGTGGGGCCAGTTCGCCCTGAAAGCGCTCGAACAGCCCGAGAATCAGCGGTTCCTTGCCGTGGAAGTGGTAGTAGAGGTTGCCCGGGCTGATGCCCATTTCATTGGCAACTTCCATGGTGGAGACATTCGGTTCGCCCTTTTGATTGAACAACTGCAGGGCACATTCGAGGATCCGGTCGCGGGTTTTCATCCAGTCTTCTTAATGTTCGTGCCAGGCCAACCTCCAGTCCTGTAGGAGCGAGCATGCTCGCGATGGTCGTTAACGATTACGCGGGCTACCTGATGATCCGCGGCGTCTGGATGTCCATCGCGAGCAAGCTCGCTCCTACCGGGTCGGAGACTGACTGTGGCCTTTTTTAGGTTCAGCGCACACGTACGTAGGTACCGGGCGCAGCTTCCATCGGTGGATAGTTCTGGTTGCCGAGCGCCATGTGGGTTTCCTTCTGCGCGCCGGAGCGTTCCTGAATCCAGCCCAGCCATTGGGTCCACCAACTGCCGTCGACATGCTTGGCGTCGTAGTACCAGGCACGGGGGTCGCTGCTCAGTTTGCCGTTTTCGACATAGTTGGCTTTCGGGTTGCTCGGCGGGTTGAGGATGCTCTGCACATGACCGCTGTTGGATAGCACGAAACGCCGCTCGCCACCGAGCAGCAACGTCGAGCGATACACCGCATCCCATGGCGTGATGTGATCGTTGATACCGGCGACGCTGAAGCTGTCGACGGTGACTTTCTGCAAATCGATCGGCGTGCCGCACACTTCCAGCCCACCTGGATGAGTGAGCGGGTTGTGCTTGAAGAAGTCCAGCAGGTCGCCATGCAGGGCCGCAGGCAGGCGGGTGTTGTCGTTGTTCCAGTAGAGAATGTCGAACGCCGGTGGCTCCTTGCCCAGCAGGTAGTTGTTGACGAAGTAGCTCCAGATCAAATCGTTGGGGCGCATCCAGGCGAAGACCTTGGCCATGTCACGGCCGTCCAGCACGCCTTTCTGATAGGAACGGCGCTTGGCAGCCTCCAGGGTCTGCTCGTCGGCGAACAGCGTGGCGGGGCTATCCAGCTGACTGTCGAGCAGGCTCACCAGGTAAGTCGCGCTGGACACCCTGCGCAACTGCCGCTTGGCCTGCAAATGGCCTTGCAGCGCGGCAATGGTCAGCCCGCCGGCGCAGGCGCCCATCAGGTTGACTTCGCGTGCGCCGGTGATCGCCCGGCAGACATTCATGGCCTCTTCCACGGCCTCCACGTAGGTCGAGAGCCCCCATTCACGGTGACGCACATCTGGGTTGCGCCAACTGATCATGAAGGTCTGCAGGCCGTTTTTCAGGGCGTACTGGACGAAGCTGTTGTGCGGGCTCAGGTCGAAAATGTAGTACTTGTTGATTTGCGGTGGCACCACCAGCAGGGGCTTGGAGTACTGCTTTTCGCTCATGGGCTTGTACTGGATCAACTCCAGCAGCTCGTTGCGAAACACCACGGCACCTGTGGTAGTGGCGACCGTCCTGCCGACCTCGAACGCTTGCTTGGTGACTTGTCGGGGCAGGCCATCGTTGTGCAGCAGATCGTCCAGCAAATGGCCGATGCCACGCACCAGGCTGTTACCGCCGGAATTGAACAGTTCCTTGACCGCCAGTGGATTGAGCAGGGTGTTGGAGGGCGATACCGCATCGTTGAGCAAGGCGAAAGCGAAGTGCGCGCGAGCGCGATCGTCCGGGCTCATGTTGCTCTCGTCGATCCAGCTCTTGACCTGTTTCTGCCAGCTCAGATAGGCCTGCAGGCTGCGGCGATAAAACGGGTTGAGGCTCCACGCCGGATCGGCGAAGCGAGCGTCCTGCGGGTTGGTCGGGTGCAAGGTTTCGCCCAGCAACACACGGCCAAGCTGACCGCCGAGTTTGAGGGCATGTCGAGCGCTGTGCACCGGATTGCGCAAGCCATGGGCGGCCACACTGCGCAGGGTCGACAGCAGATCCCGGCCGCGCAGACCAGTAATCGCACTCTGTGCATTGATGAACGCGGCGGGAGTCGGTAAGGATTCCCTCGCTGGTTTCTCGCGCATGAGTCAACACTCCTTCGTCTTCAGGCCAAATACAAATACACCGAACCAGAACACCATAGACGCTGTAACGGGTTGCTGCGCGGCGTGGCGTCCTGCCGACCGCTGATGCAGCGCTTTAGCCGCCCAATGGCGCCGGACGCGGATGCATCACCGCGCGCTGGCGCTCCTCTTCGAGGAATTTCATGATGATCGGCGCCACCGCTTCGGCCCGGGTAATCAGGAACAGATGGCCGTCATCGATGATGTGCAGCTGGGCGTTGGGAATCCGCCAGGCCAGCAAGCGCATATTGATCAACGGGATCAACGGGTCATCGTCGCCGGCCAGCACCAGGGTCGGCTGGCGGATCTTGTGCAGCCAGTGAATGCTGGTCCAGCCGAGGCCAGCGAACAGCTGCCAGTAGTAACCGAGCTTGCCCGCCGAACGCACCTTGGCCGCATGGCTCGCGGCCAGCGTCGGGTCGCGACGGAACGCGCCGCCGTAGATCATCGGCGCAATGCGGATCACGTGGGACGGCTGGATGTAGCGTCGCGGGCTGGCCATCATCCATAAAACCTTCGGCTTGCCCGGCACCATCACCGCACCCGCCGCCGTCGCCGCCAGCACGAGTTTCTTGCAGCGTTCCGGATAGTCGTAAGCGAACTGCTGGGCCAGGGCGCCACCCCAGGACACGCCGATGACGTTGACCTGCCCGTAGTCGAGGTAGTCGAGCATCCGCGCCGTGAGCTTGGCCAACCCCGGAAAGCGATACGGTCGGTTCGGCGTCGATGAACCGCCGACACCGGGTACGTCGAAGGCGATGACTTCCAGGTCCGGGTCCAGCGCCGCGATGAACGGGAACACCAGCTCCAGGTTGGCGCCGATGCCATTGAAAATCAGCAGGGGCGTCAAGTGAGGCTTGCCGGGGCGTACCGCCGTGCGGAGCGTCTGGCCATCCAGATCGACGGTACGGAATATGAAGGGTTGCGGCATGCTTCTGGCCCTGTGGGTGGATCTTGGTTCCTGACACGCATTCTGTAGGAGCCGGCTTGCTGGCGATGCGGTCACCTCGGTTTGCCAGTCTCACCGTGGTGATGCGTTCGCCAGCAAGCCGGCTCCTACAGGTCTGCGGGTCTAGCGCTCGTGCACGTAAGTGCCTGGTGCAGCTTCGCCTGCTGGATAAGCTTTGTTGCCCAATTTCAGCGGAGCTTTTTTCAGGTTGCCCGAACGCTGTGTCTGCCAGGCCTGCCAATGCAGCCACCACGAATCGGCGTGCTTGGTCGACTCTTCCTGCCAGTCATCGGCATTGGCGGTCATTTCGGTACTGGTCATGTAGCGCGATTTCGGATTGCCCGGCGGGTTCAGAATGCTCTGGATATGCCCACTGCTGGACAGCACGAATTCGACATTGCCGCCGAACAGTTGCGCCGACTTGTAGCAAGAGCGCCACGGGGTGATGTGATCGCTGGTCCCGGCCAGGGAAAAAATATCGGCGGTGACCTGTTTCAGGTCGATCGGTGTGCCGCACACTTCCAGTGCATTCGGACGAATCAGTGGATTGCTTTTGAACATTTCGATCAGGTCGCCATGGAACGCGGCCGGTAACCGGGTGGTGTCGTTGTTCCAGAACAGGATGTCGAATACTGGCGGCTCGTTACCCAGCAGGTAATTATTGACCCAGTAGTTCCAGATCAGGTCGTTGGGGCGCATCCAGGCAAAGACTTTCGCCATGTCGCGGCCTTCCAGTACGCCGGCCTGATAGGAGTGGCGCTTGGCGCTTTCGAGGGTTTGTTCATCGACGAACAACGCCACATCGCTGTCCAGGGTGGTGTCGAGCACACTGACCAACAGCGTGAGGGCGTTGACCTTGTTCTCGCCAATCGCTGCGTAGTGGCCCAGCAGCGCGGTGCAGGTGATGCCGCCCGAGCAGGCGCCGAGCATGTTCACGTCCTTGCTGCCGGTGATCGCGGTGACCACGTCGACCGCTTCCTTGAGCGCCTCGATGTAAGTCGACAGGCCCCACTCACGCTGCTCCTTGGTCGGATTGCGCCAGCTGACGATGAAGGTTTGCACGTTGCTGCGCAGGCAGAACCGCGCCAGGCTTTTCTCCGGGCTGAGGTCGAAAACGTAGAATTTGTTGATTTGCGGTGGCACCACCAGCAGCGGGCGTTCGTGCACCTGTTCGGTGATGGGCTTGTACTGGATCAGCTCCAGCACGTCGTTGCGAAACACCACTGCACCTTCGGTCACGGCCAGGGTCTTGCCGACTTCGAACGCACCCATGTTGACCTGGCTCGGCATGCCGCCGTTGTGTACCAGGTCCTTGGCCAGATGCGAGAGGCCGTCAAGCAGGCTTTTACCGCCAGTTTCGAAGAAACGTTTGACTGCCGCCGGGTTGGCCGCCGTGTTGGTCGGGGCGAAGGCTTCGGTCATGAGGTTGATCACGAAGTGGCCGCGACTGACGTCCTTGGCCGGCAGGCTGCTGTCGTCGATCCAGTCGTGGAGTTCCTTGCGCCACGCCAGGTAGGTTTGCAAATAACGTTTGTAGAGCGGGTTCTGGCTCCAGGCCGGATCGGCGAAGCGACGGTCATCGCTGTTGGGCAGCAGCTCGGATTTGCCTAGCAGTACGTTCTTGAGTTCAAGACCGAAATGAGCGACATGCTTTGCGCTGTGAATCGGTTGTTTGATGGCCTGCCTGAGCACCATGCGAGCAGAAGCCAGTAGATCTTTTCCACGCAATCCAACGACAGGATTCAGCCCCAAGGTATTTTCGGAGGCTTGCTGCTTCAAGTCATCGTTATTCTTGTTACTCATCTACGACGCTCCAATGTCCTGAGACGAGTACCCGGGTCCTGCTGTGCAGTCACACAATCAATGCCAGGTACTGCTGCTCGGGTGACCGTTAATACTGCATCGCTGCTTTTTGTTCGCAGAGAGCACTGCAGGGAACTTGCCAGTTCCATTGGTTACCCGAGTTTAATTTTTTTCGCAAGCAGGCCAATCGACGGCCTTGGAGCGGAGCATTCAAACAGATGAAATTAGAAAATGCCCTCTAAAGAGCGAGAGGCTTGGATTAGAGCATCAGCTTGACGACGGATTCGTTCGGATCGCGGGTTTTTCCGGCGGCTTTTAGCTCGGCCAGATAATCTTCCCAGAGTGCGTCATAACGTCGCCCCAGCTCGTAAAGATATTCCCAGGTGAACAGACCGCTGTCGTGACCGTCATCGAAGGTCAGTTTCAGTGCGTACTGACCGGCCGGTTCTACCTTGGCCAGGCCGACGTTGATCTTGCCAAATTGCAGGATGGGTTTGCCGTGGCCCTGGACTTCGGCGGAAGGAGAGTGCACGCGCAGGAACTCGGCGGGCAGGGTGTATTCCTCGCCGGACGCGTATTTCAGCGACAGGGTTTTCGAGGCTTTGTGCAGCTTGATGTCGGTGGGGAGTTGGGTCATGAGCGGATGTCCAATTGTGTGTGGGACCCCGATTCAAATGTGGGAGCGGGCTTGCTCGCGAAGGGGCCTTAACATTCAACAGTGATGTTGATTGTCAGACCGCTTTCGCGAGCAAGCCCGCTCCCACAGGGTCCGTCATCGCTGTAAGTATGGCTTACAGGATATAACGGGACAGGTCTTCGTTCTGCGCCAATTCACCCAGGTGGCTGTTGACGTAGTCGGCGTCGATCTGGATCACCTTGTCGTCATGGGCGCTGGCCAGGTCGCCGGCGCTGAACGACACCTCTTCGAGCAGACGCTCGAGCAGGGTGTGCAGGCGACGGGCACCGATGTTTTCGGTTTTCTCGTTGACCTGCCAGGCGATCTCCGCGATGCGCTTGATGCCGCTAGGCAGGAACTCGATGCCCAGGCCTTCGGTTTTCAGCAGCGCGCAATATTGCTCGGTGAGAGAGGCGTGAGGCTCACTGAGGATGCGTTCGAAGTCTTCCGGGCTCAGGGCCTTGAGCTCGACACGGATCGGCAGACGGCCTTGCAGTTCGGGCACCAGGTCGCTCGGCTTGCTCAGGTGGAACGCGCCGGAAGCGATGAACAGGATGTGGTCGGTCTTGACCATGCCCAGCTTGGTGTTGACGGTGCAGCCTTCGATCAGCGGCAGCAGGTCGCGCTGTACGCCTTCACGGGATACATCGACGCCACCGGAATTGCCACGCTTGGCGACCTTGTCGATTTCGTCGATGAACACGATGCCGTGCTGCTCGACAGCCTCCAGGGCCTTGGCCTTCAACTCTTCATCGTTGACCAGGCGGCTGGCTTCTTCGTCGCGCACCATCTTCAGCGCTTCTTTGACCTTGAGCTTGCGGGACTTCTTCTTGCCCTTGCCCATGTTGGCAAACAGGCTCTGCAACTGGTTGGTCATTTCTTCCATGCCCGGTGGCGCGGAGATGTCGACGCCGGCCATTTCGGCGACTTCGATTTCGATCTCCTTGTCATCCAGCTGGCCTTCGCGCAGGCGCTTGCGGAACAGCTGGCGGGTGTTGGAATCGGCAGTCGGGGCATCGTCGCTGCTGAAGCCCATGCGCGCCGGTGGCAGCAGTGCGTCGAGGATGCGCTCTTCGGCGGCGTCTTCGGCGCGGTGGCGAACCTTGACGATTTCCTGCTCGCGCAGCAGCTTGATCGCCGCATCGGCCAGGTCACGAATGATCGATTCGACGTCGCGGCCGACATAACCGACTTCGGTGAATTTGGTCGCTTCGACCTTGATGAACGGCGCATTGGCCAGTTTTGCCAGGCGACGGGCGATCTCGGTTTTACCGACACCGGTCGGGCCGATCATCAGGATGTTCTTTGGCGTGACTTCAACGCGCAGCTCTTCAGGCAGTTGCATGCGGCGCCAGCGATTGCGCAGAGCAATGGCGACGGCGCGTTTGGCATCGTCCTGGCCGATGATGTGGCGGTTGAGTTCGTGGACGATTTCACGGGGAGTCATGGACATAATATTCAGTGGACCTCAAGCAAGAATGGGCCTTGGTGCGGTGGGCTGCACGGGCTTACTCGGCGCAGTCCTGCTCCTCGATGGTCTGGGTGTGGTTGGTGAATACACAGATGTCGGCGGCGATGCCGAGGGCGGTTTCGACGATTTCCCGGGCCGACAGATCGGTTTTCTTCAGCAGCGCGCTGGCAGCAGCCTGGGCGTAACCGCCGCCGGAACCCATGGCGATCAGGCCTTCTTCGGGTTCAACCACATCGCCGTTACCGGTGATGATCAGGGAGGCATCTTTGTTGGCGACCGCGAGCATGGCTTCAAGGCGGCTCAGGGAGCGGTCGGTGCGCCATTCTTTGGCGAGTTCGACGGCGGCGCGCACCAGGTGACCCTGGTGTTTTTCCAGCTGGCCTTCGAAACGTTCGAAGAGGGTAAAGGCGTCGGCGGTGGCACCGGCAAACCCGGCGATGACCTGGCCGTGGTACAGGCGGCGAACTTTTTTCGCATTGCCTTTCATCACGGTATTACCAAGGGAAACCTGGCCGTCGCCGCCCATGACGACTTTGCCGTGGCGGCGAACTGAAACGATGGTGGTCAAGGGAAGAGTCTCCACGCAGCGGGGCGAAAATGCCTTATGCCCATTCATATGGGGGTGCTGGAGTGGATTTCAACTGTAGGACGCGGCGGGGGACGAATGGCGTGCAATAACTGTGGCGAGGGGGGCTTGCCCCCGCTGGGGTGAGAAGCGCCCCCAAACCCAGACTCCATGTTGCTTCAGGCAAATCCGGAATTCCGGTTTTGCGGCCGCTACGCGACCGAACGGGGGCAAGCCCCATCGCCACAGGGTTTTGTGGGCAACTTCAAGCAAGGTGCCCACAGTGAGGACTCAGCGGCTTTGGCGTTGTTGTAACAACAGATTGCTGAAACCGGCGCCGGCCAGCTGTTTCTGCGCAGTGGTCAGTTGTTCGCGATTGCTGAACGGACCGACCAGAACCCGATACCAGGTTTCGTCCTTCACCGTCCCGGACTCAACCGCCACAGCCTGGCCGAGCAGGATGATCTGCGCGCGAACCTTGTCCGCGTCAGCTTCTTTGCGGAACGAACCGGCCTGCAGGAAGAACTTGGTCACCGGCGCCGCCTTGACCGGCGGCGCTGGTGGCGGCGTGATCCCGGCCAGGGCGGCCTGGGCGCGAGCCGTGTCGATCTTCGCCGCTTCGGCCGGGGTCACCGGCGTGGTCGGAATGGTCGGCACTTGTGGCGTCGGCAGGGTTTTTTCCGGCACGGCATCCGGCGGCACGATGACTTCCGATTCCGGCAGCAAGGTGTAGAAGTCGTACTTCGGTTTCACCGGTTGCGTCGGACTCGGCGGGGTCTTGTTGGCCTCGGCGATCTTGCTGGCTTTCTGCTGTTGCTGTTGTTCGACCTTTTCACGCTTGACCGTGTCGCTGCCCTTGCCCGGTTCCAGTTTCATCAGGAATACGATGAAGGCGCCGACCGTCAGGCCGATCGCCATCCACAGCCAGCCCGGGATCGGTTGCTTTGCAGGAGCTTGGTAACGGCTGGCGCCACGCTTGGGTGCTGGTTTTTTCTTGGCAGCCAACTTACATACGCTCCAGAGTTTCCAGGCCCAAGAGTTCCAGGCCTTGCTTGAGAGTGCGTCCGGTCAGCGCGGCAAGGCGCAGGCGGCTCTGCATTTGTGCCGGGGTGTCGGCGGCGAGGATCGGGCAGTTCTCGTAGAAGCTGGAGAACAGGCCGGCAACGTCGTACAAGTAAGTGCAGAGGATGTGCGGGGTGCCTTTTTCGGACACGTTGTTCAGGATCTCACCGAACTGCGCGAGTTTTGCCGCCAGTTCGTGTTCGTGTGCCGCTTCGAGAACGATCTGGCCGTCGACTTCGCTGAAGTCCTTGCCGAGTTTGCGGAACACGCCGGCCACACGGGTGTAGGCGTACAGCAGGTACGGCGCGGTGTTGCCTTCGAAATTCAGCATCAGGTCGAAGTTGAAGCTGTAGTCGCTGGTACGGTGTTTGGACAGGTCGGCATATTTCACTGCGCCGATGCCCACGACCTTGGCGATATTGCGCAACTCGGCTTCGGCCAGCTCCGGGTTCTTGTCCTTGACCAGGGTGTAGGCGCGTTCCTGGGCTTCGGTCAGCAGGTCGATCAGCTTCACGGTGCCGCCATCGCGGGTCTTGAACGGACGGCCGTCAGCGCCGTTCATGGTGCCGAAGCCCATGTGTTCCATTTCCATCGGATGGGTCACGAAGCCGGCCTTGCGCGCTACGGCGAACACTTGCTGGAAGTGCAGGGCCTGACGCTGGTCGACGAAGTACAGCGCGCGGTCAGCCTTGAGCTTGCCGCTACGGTAGCGCACCGCCGCCAGGTCGGTGGTGGCGTAGAGGTAGCCGCCGTCAGCCTTGACGATGATCACCGGCAGCGGGTCGCCGTCGGCATTCTTGAACTCGTCGAGGAACACGCACTGGGCGCCGTTGCTCTCGACCAGCATGCCTGCGGCCTTCAAATCGTTGACCACGTTGATCAGGTCGTCGTTGTAGGCACTTTCGCCCATCACGTCGGCCATGGTCAGCTTGACGTTGAGCAGTTCGTAGATCTTCTGGCAGTGCGACAGCGAGATGTCCTTGAACTTGGTCCACAGCGCCAGGCAGTCCGGATCGCCAGCCTGCAGCTTGACCACCAGGCCACGGGCGCGGTCGGCGAATTCTTCGGATTCGTCGAAGCGTTGCTTGGCGGCGCGGTAGAAGTTCTCCAGGTCCGACAGCTCGTCGCTGGTGATCGGGTTTTCCTGCAGGTAAGCCATCAGCATGCCGAACTGGGTGCCCCAGTCGCCGACGTGGTTCTGACGGATCACGGTGTCGCCGAGGAACTCCAGTACGCGGGCCACGCCGTCGCCGATGATGGTCGAGCGCAAGTGGCCGACGTGCATCTCTTTGGCCAGGTTGGGGGCCGACAGGTCAACCACGGTGCGCTGCACCGGGCCGGCCTTGCGCACGCCGACGTGGGTATCGGCCAGGGCGGCGTCCAGGCGAGCGGCCAGGGCGTCGGTGTTCTGGAAGAAGTTCAGGAAGCCGGGACCTGCGATTTCGGTCTTGGCGACGTTTTCGTCAGCCGGCAGCGCGGCGATGATTTTTTCCGCCAGATCGCGGGGCTTCATGCCAGCCGGCTTGGCCAGCATCATGGCAATGTTGCTGGCGAAGTCGCCATTTTTCTTGTCGCGCGAGTTTTCCACCTGGATCGCCGGCGACAGGCCTTCAGGCAACACACCTTCGTTGACGAGTTGGGTGATGGCTTGTTGGATCAGCTGGCGAATGGTGTCTTTCATGGTCTTCTCTTTCGACCGCAGGCGCGGCGGCGCATCATGCGCTGGTGGAAAAACTGGGCATTATCCGTTGCGAAGACGGGCTTGCCAACCTTAGCAGGCAGGTTGTGGATGTGTGGTGACAATTTGGGCCTCTTCGCGAGCAAGCCCGCTCCCACAGGTTTTGAGGTGGATACAAAATGTAGTTCCACCCGAGAACCATTGTGGGAGCGGGCTTGCTCGCGAAAGCGATTTCAAAATCAATATAGATCTACGGGATCAACATCCAAAGACCAGCGCACCGCTCGCCCGCTAGGCATCTGCTCCAGCACCAGCAACCAACCGGCCAGCAATCGATGCAGCGGTGCCCGCGCCGTAGCCTGCAATAACAACTGCGCCCGATAACGCCCGGCCCGTCGCTCCATTGGCGCCGGCACCGGCCCCAGCAATTCAATGCCGGTCAGGCCCTGTTCGGTCAGTAAACGCTCAGCCTCACTGCAAGCTTCATCGAGGAAACCTTCGGCCTGACCCGGCTTGTGCGCCTCGGCCCGCAGCAGCGCCAGGTGCGCGAACGGCGGCAAGCCGGCCGCACGGCGTTCGCTCAAGGCCTGTTCGGCAAAGGCGAAATAGCCTTGCTCGGTCAGTTGCACCAGCAGCGGATGGTCGGCCAGGTGCGTCTGGATAATCACTTTGCCCGGCTCTTCGGCGCGGCCTGCGCGGCCCGCGACCTGGACGATCAGCTGAGCCATGCGCTCGCTGGCGCGGAAGTCACCGGAAAACAGGCCGCCGTCGGCGTCGAGGATCGACACCAGTGTCACCCGTGGAAAGTGGTGGCCTTTGGCGAGCATTTGCGTGCCGATCAAAATGCACGGCTGGCCTTTTTGAATGGTCGCGAACAACTGGTTCATCGCATCCTTGCGTGATGTGCTGTCGCGGTCGACCCGTAGCACCGGATAGTCCGGGAACAGAATCGACAGGCGCTCCTCGGCCCGTTCGGTGCCGGCGCCAACGGGGCGCAGATCCACCTTGTTGCATTTCGGGCACTGGCGCGGCACGCGTTCGACGTAACCGCAATGGTGGCAGCGCAGTTCACCGTATCGCTGATGCACGGTCATTCGCGCGTCGCAACGCTGGCATTCGGACATCCAGCCGCAGTCATGACAGAGCAGGGTCGGGGCGAACCCGCGGCGGTTGAGGAACACCAGTACCTGCTGCCCGGCGGCCAGGGTCTGGCCGATGGCTTGTTGCATCGGCCCGGAAATGCCGCTGTCCAGCGGGCGGCTTTTGACATCCAGGCGCAGGAAGCGCGGCTGCTTGGCACCGCCGGCGCGTTCATTCAAGCGCAGCAGCCCATAGCGGCCGGTGTAGGCGTTGTGCAGGCTTTCCAGCGAGGGAGTAGCGGAGCCGAGGACAATCGGGATGTTTTCCTGCCGCGCCCGTACCAGTGCCAGATCGCGGGCGTGGTAGCGCAAGCCTTCCTGCTGCTTATAGGAGCCGTCGTGCTCTTCGTCGATGATGATCAGGCCGGGGTTCTTCATCGGTGTGAACAGGGCTGAACGGGTGCCGATGATAATGTCGGCCTCACCATCCCGGGCGGCCAGCCAGGCCTCGAGGCGTTCGCGGTCATTGACCGCCGAATGGATCAGCGCGATGCGGGCATTGAAACGCTGTTCGAAGCGCGCCAGGGTTTGCGGGCCCAGGTTGATTTCCGGGATCAGCACCAGCGCTTGCTTGCCGGCCTCGAGGGTTTCGCGGATCAACTGTAGATAGACTTCGGTCTTGCCGCTGCCGGTGACGCCGGCCAGCAGAAACGCGTGGTAACTGTCGAAGCCGGCGCGAATCGCCTCATAGGCGGCACGCTGTTCCGGGTTCAGCGGCAGTTCCGGTTGCGCCAGCCAGTGTTCATGGCGTGCACCGGGGGCGTGGCGGCGGATCTCGACTTGCACCAGCTCCTTGGCCAGCAACAAATCCAGGCTGTCCTTGCTCAGCATCAGCTTGCTCAGCAATTGATGGGCGACGCCGTGGGGGTGTTGGGCCAGCGTGGCCAGGGCTTCGCGCTGGCGTGGGGCGCGGGCGATGCGCGGATCATCGAGGCTGGCCCCCGGCGCTACGGACCAGAAGCGTTCCTGGCGCGCTTCGGCCAGCTCACCCTGGCGCAGCAGCACCGGCAGTGCCCAGCTCAAGGTGTCGCCCAGGCTGTGCTGATAGTACTGCGACGTCCACAGGCACAGTTTGAACAGCGCCGGTGGCAGCGGTGGCGTAGCGTCGAGCAGGGCGAGGGCCGGCTTGAGTTTCTCGACTGGCACTTCGCTGGTGTCGGTGACTTCCACCAGGATCCCGATCATCTCGCGTCGACCGAACGGCACCCGCAGGCGCATGCCAGGGTGCAACTGGGCGCGCAGGACGCCGGCCGGAGCGCGGTAGTCGAACAGGCGGCGCAGCGGCGAAGGCAGGGCGAGGCGCAGAATGGCGTCGGGCACGCGGGGGATCTCGATAAGCGGAATAAACAGCAGGGCTATACCCTGTGGGAGCGGGCTTGCTCGCGAAGACGGCGTGTCAGTCAACATTTAAGTCGCCTGACACGCCGCTTTCGCGAGC
>NZ_JAHBDR010000043.1:0-93570 GCF_019956575.1 Pseudomonas sp. A-R-19 | reverse complement strand
TGTGTATAAGAGACAGCGTCGACATTGATGCTGGCTGACACGACGCCTTCGCGAGCAAGCCCGCTCCCACAGTGGATTGTGCTCATCCGAAATTTTTGTTCCAGGCATGAAAAAGCCCGCAGCGACGGCGGGCTTTTTCAGCAAGCGGGTAGCAGCCTCAGATAGGCCGGCTGCCGTACTTGTTGTCCGGTTTCTTAGGAGGATCGGCGACCACATTGGCCTCCACTTCCTGCACCTTGCCACCTTTGGCCAAAAACTCCTCCATGGCCCGCGCGAGAGCATCGCGTTCCTTGTTCTTGGCTTCGACACTCGGCAGCTCATCGACCGACACCGCTGCCTTGGCCTTGCCTTTGGCGGTCGGAGCCGGCGCATCACCGCCATCGTCTTCAGCGACGTCTTCCGCCGCTGCTTCCAGACCTTCTTCGGTTTCGTCGTCGTCGCCTACTTCGAGGTCGTCGTTTTCCAGATCATCGTCGCTCATGTTCTACCTCATGACTTGCGAAAAGCAGATTAGTTATAGCCCAGCTTTGCCCTCTGTCGAAGGCTGCCGGAAAAAAATCAACAGCCGCTGCTGACCAGCGGTTATGCCTCTTCACCGTGCACGGTGGCGAGGACTTTACGGGCACCGCCATGATCACGGTGCTCGCCCAGGTAAACGCCTTGCCAGGTCCCCAACGCCAACCGGCCTGCCGAAATCGGCAAACTGAGCTGACAGCCAAGCACGCTGGCCTTGAAGTGCGCCGGGAGGTCGTCCAGGCCTTCGTCGTTATGCTCATAGCCGTCTGTTCCTTGTGGGATCAGACGATTGAAAAACCGTTCGAAGTCGCGACGTACCGCCGGATCGGCGTTCTCGTTGATGGTCAACGACGCCGAGGTATGCTGCAGCCACAAATGCAACAGACCGACCCGACACGCCTTGAGTTCAGGCAGGCCGGCGAGTAACTCGTCCGTTACCAGATGAAAGCCCCGGGGCCTCGCCCGCAAGGTAATCAGAGTCTGTTGCCACATACAGTTCTCCGCACGTTCGGGGCGCATTCTAGCGCGCTCTGGGAAAAAACAAAGGCCCTAATATTCCTTGAATCTTGTAAGCCTTCGACCGCACAAAAACACCCGACGCAAACATCGCAAAACCTGTAGGAAAAAACCTTTCAGCTCAGCCTTCGATGACAAATTTCAGACAAAAAAATGCCCGGCAAGCCGGGCAATTTTTTATGCGCGTGCTTACAAGTTGTAGCCGCGTTCGTTGTGAAGCGCCAGATCGATGCCGACCGCCTCTTCTTCTTCGTTGATGCGCAGCCCCATGACCATATCCAGCACCTTGAGGATGATGTACGTGGCGATCGCGGTATAGATCACTGTGAAGCCCACGCCTTTGCACTGAATCCATACTTGTGCGGCGATGTCGGTCACGGTGCCGAAGCCACCCAGGGACGGCGCGGCGAACACACCGGTCAGGATCGCGCCGAGAATACCGCCGATACCGTGTACGCCGAAGGCGTCCAGGGAGTCGTCATAGCCGAGTTTGCGCTTCAGGGTGGTGGCGCAGAAGAAGCACACCACGCCAGCAGCCAGACCGATTACCAACGCGCCCATCGGGCCAACGGTGCCCGCAGCCGGGGTGATTGCCACCAGACCGGCAACCACGCCCGAAGCGATACCCAGTGCGCTAGGTTTGCCATGGGTGAGCCACTCGGCAAACATCCAGCCCAGCGCCGCAGCAGCGGTAGCGATTTGTGTCACCAGCATCGCCATACCGGCGGTGCCGTTGGCCGCAGCGGCGGAACCGGCGTTGAAGCCGAACCAGCCAACCCACAGCATGGCCGCGCCCATCAAGGTGTAACCAAGGTTGTGCGGCGCCATCGGCGTAGTCGGGAAGCCTTTGCGCTTGCCCAGTACCAGGCAGGCAACCAGACCGGCCACACCGGCGTTGATGTGCACAACGGTGCCGCCAGCGAAGTCCAGAACGCCCCAGTCCCACATCAGGCCGCCGTTACCGGACCAGACCATGTGCGCAATCGGCGCGTAGACCAGGGTGAACCAGATGCCCATGAAGACCAGCATCGCGGAGAACTTCATCCGCTCGGCGAAGGCGCCGACGATCAACGCAGGAGTGATGATGGCGAAGGTCATCTGGAAGGTGACGAACACCGCTTCCGGGAACAGCGCCGCAGGACCGGTCAGGCTGGCTGGCGTGATGCCGGCGAGGAATGCCTTGCCCATGCCGCCGAAGAACGAGTTGAAGTTGACGACGCCCTGCTCCATGCCCGTGGTGTCGAACGCGATGCTGTAGCCATAAATGACCCACAGGACGCTGATCAGACCGGTAATGGCGAAGCACTGCATCATCACGGAAAGAATGTTTTTCGACCGAACCATGCCGCCGTAGAACAGCGCGAGGCCGGGAATGGTCATGAACAGCACCAAGGCTGTCGAGGTCAACATCCAGGCGGTGTCGCCGGAGTTGAGGACTGGGGCCGCCACTTCGTCTGCCGCCAAAGCAAGGCTGGGCATTACGATGGACAACAGGGCTCCTAGCCCTGCGAATTTACGCAGAGTCATATTGTTTTCTCCTGGGGCGTTGGGTTTGTGGCGGCTTAGATAGCGTCGGTATCGGTTTCGCCGGTACGGATGCGAATCGCCTGTTCCAGATTGACCACGAAGATCTTGCCGTCACCGATCTTGCCGGTGTTGGCAGCCTTGGTGATGGCCTCGAT
The DNA here is from genome assembly GCF_019956575.1 of Pseudomonas sp. A-R-19. Classification (NCBI taxonomy): domain Bacteria; kingdom Pseudomonadati; phylum Pseudomonadota; class Gammaproteobacteria; order Pseudomonadales; family Pseudomonadaceae; genus Pseudomonas; species Pseudomonas sp. A-R-19. The sequence goes on along the minus strand of NZ_JAHBDR010000043.1, from coordinate 90,856 downwards.
TACCCGGTCCAGATCCTTGTCGTCGATGGCGACGTCGATCTTCACCTTGGGCAGGAAATCGACCACGTACTCCGCGCCGCGATACAGCTCGGTGTGACCCTTCTGCCGGCCAAAGCCTTTGACTTCAGTGACGGTAATGCCCTGCACGCCGATCTCGGACAGCGACTCGCGTACGTCGTCCAACTTGAACGGCTTGATGATGGCAGTGACTAGCTTCATGAAAACTCTCTCCCGAATTGGTGGACTTGCCCCAGGAAAACAAACCCGTCTCAAGTCTAAGCGCAGTGCCTGGCTTTGTAACGCATCGTCGGCCTTACCTGCCCGTCCGACGCCAGCTAACCGCTCCTGCGAAACACTCCCCGCGTTTCGCCTGGCGCACTGCATTCGTCACAGCGACTGCATCAGTGCATGGGTCACCAGCATCTAAGCAGAAAGCTTGCCATCTCCACAAAAATGACTGTTTTCAAGCCGTTACCGGTGGATGGTGGATACTTCGCGACAACACCCTGCACGTTACGCACAACAACGGTGCGATACCGTCCGTCCCAATGCGCGAAAACCGTGCACCCCTGGCCCGCGCAAATGACTATAGACACCGCGTGATACACTGCCCGTCATTGTTTCCAGGACATTGCCCATGCTCGCGCCAAAAGACTTCCTCGACGCCCTCACCGGCACCGCCTCCCGCCTCTTCAGCGGCGATACGCCCCTGCCGAAAGCCGAAATCGAAAGCCAGTTCAAAATGTTGCTGCAAAGCGGCTTCAGCAAACTGGATCTGGTGAGCAGGGAAGAATTCGATAGTCAGATGGTTGTACTGGCGCGCACGCGGGCGCGGCTGGAGAGCCTTGAGGCGAAGGTGGCGGAGCTTGAGGCGAAGCTGAATCCGCCGACCGAGTAACTCATCAATCCTGATTCGAAACACAGCCCCCTGTAGGAGCTGCCGAAGGCTGCGATCTTTTGATCCTAAGCCCCGCAAAAATCCCGGCAACGTCCTACAAACATCACACCGCCGTCCGATTGCGTCGCTAAGCCCCGGTTCCTAAGCTCATCTCGGCTGAATATTCAGCACTGGGTTTGGCGACCCGGATAGCATTTGACGCACCGCAACCACGTTCGATACTGGGCATTATTCCCTTCTCGAATTATGGCGGCTGGGCGTGGGAGACCTTCGGGTCTGCCGGTTTTTCGCATGCACCGGTTCGCCAACCCGCGCACAGCTGCCACCCTTTTCGTTTGGCGACGATCAGCGGCAGTTTCCTTCATGCGAATTTGGGTACTGCTCGATGGACGAAAATTATCTAATACCTCACGCCTTCACCCGCCACAAACTCCACCTCCACGCCCTCCTAATACAAAACCAACCCTGGTTCAGCGCCCGTGACCTCGGCCGCCTCCTGCGCCTCTACCTCGACGAACGCGCCGTCCGAAAACTCGATCCCGACCAATACCAAACAGCCAAAACCCTCATCCACGGTCACATCGAAAACATCCTGTTGATCAGCGAATCCGGCGTCTACACATTACTGGTCTACCACTACTGCCCCGAGTACCGAGCTCTGCGTGAATGGCTCACCCACGAAGTCGTCCCCGCCCTGCGAGACGCCCTATACCCCACTACAATCGAACGCCCGCAACTGAGCCTGCTCAACTGGCCGGAAATGTCGTTGAGCCTGCTGCACTGGAACAACCAGTCGTGGATTCGGTTGCAGGATGTGCCGCAGATGCTGCCTGACCAGGAGACTTCAAGGCCTGCTATCAGTGCGCCTTGGTGGAAAAGAGCCGCAAAGATGCTTAACGCATTTTGAATAAAAACCCCACGCGTTGGCGTGGGGGTTCAGCCAGAATTCCGGGGGAGTGTCCAGACAGATAGATAACCTCAGAGCCATATCAGCACTGACACCCTGACGCTGGAGCACGATGTCGTTCACCGTAGGTGTCGACATTCAACGCTTCCAGGCGATTACCCGGTGGAGATCGAAGATCTACTTGGGGCGAGACTGCTCGCGATAAAGCCGAAACGACCTTCAGATTGACCTGTAGGAATTGCCGCAGGCTACGGCATTCAAGCCCGCAAGAATCCCGGCAACTTCCTACGAAGATCTCATTCCCCGTCCGATTGCGCCGCAAAGCTCCGGTTCCTAAGCTCACTCCCAGTTAATTAGTCAGCAACGGGTTTGGCGACTCGAGCAGCACCCGACGCACCGTGACCACGTTCGAACCAGTGATTTATTCCTTTCTCGAATGATGGCCGTGCATGGAAAACCTTCGGGCCTGCCGGCATTTCCGCAGGCTCCGGTTCACCAATCCGCTTGAAAAATTTAAGTCCATGTTACATAGCTTAGATAATAGCTTGTAATGAGCACAACTTTTTAAATGGAATACTGTTACCAACACCACAAGGAGCAACACCCATGAAAACATCCAAGTCTTTAATTGTCGCTTTCGCATTGACTGCATTTCACATAAGTTCAGCGGTTGCTGGGCCGCCTGTTACAGTCATATTCAAGAACCTTGGAACACAGACTGCTACGTATACTCCCATAACGAACAACGAAGCTATAACGAAAGCAAACGCATCACCTACTCCACAAGCGTCCGTGACTGCAAAAAGCTCGGATACGTACGACATACAAAGCCAGATATCACCTAATTACAACCATGCTAATTTACGATATCAAATCGGCAACAAGGAATGTGTTTATTTAGCGACATTTGTGACCACCCTTGGCTTTGGCGCAAGCAAAATTCCAAAATGGAATAATACGGCCACGCCTAGTGGTGGGGCGACCTGCACCATAAAAGTAACTAAAACAAATCCGTCCACCTATGCTTGGTCAGTAGTAATTACAATGAAGTAAAGTATGTAGCGGGCCTTAAGCGGCTTGTAAAATCTTGCTAAAGCATCAACAGTCATTAGGCAACCTATCATGTTTTAGTCATCGAACAGGGAGTGGCAACAAAATGGTTAATTCACTAAACAATTTTTCAACTAGCAGCAGCCAAGCACCAGCTGAAACAAAAAAATTGACAGAGACTCCCGGCAAAAACCAAGGCGTGAGCCAAAATACACTCCAAGGCCCAATTGGCAACGCACTAGATAGTAGTACCGTTTCCACGCTAGCTAGCCAATTGAGCGAAGCCTCAGTACGTGCACAGGCCCGGGATGCACGCCTAACTAGAACGGAACTGAGTGGGATGGCTAAAAACACATTCAACGAGTTGGACAGCGGTCATTATACTGGCAACAAATTAAAACACGACTCTGAAGTTCCCGACACAGACAATGCCGAATTATTAGCGCGCGCCAAAAATGCGACAAAGTATACAAACGGGCTCGGAAAGAACCCGTTTTCGGGGATGCCCAGGGATCAGCTTGCTTTAATTACTTACGATGACAGCGGCACCTTTACCGTCAATGAAAGGCGGGCAGCATTGGAAGAATCAGCCAAGCAAGAATTTGCATGGCGACAGAAAGTGGTGGCCGAAGCAGAATATGAATATAACAGCACCGGAAAACTCACCAAATTCTTCCAAAGCGTCCTTGATCATTACAAGGAACTTCCCTTAGTTGAGCGAGCACAGTATCCCGATAACTATGAAACAAAACTGCAGGGGTGGATTGATTTGGACTTCAACTATTTCACGCATACTGCAGAAGGCAAAAACAAGTTGGATATCGAAAGCTTCTTAAGTAATGTGCTGACGGGCAGTAGTTTGTTTGACAACACGACATCTTCCAAATAAATCGCTCCAACCATTCGATAATTTTTGAATCCACTCGTGCATTGCAATAGCTGTGGCGAGGGAGCTTGCTCCCTCATCACAGAGGAAAATACTTTGCCCTTCGCACTCTCGCAACATCCTGCGAACATTCCTACCCACTCTGCACCGACATTACTTCGCTACCCGACTACCCTTCACTCAACCGCAGGAAGCGGTCTAACGTCAGCTCAAGGAACGACCATGTCCCTCTCCATCGTCCACAGCCGCGCCCAGGTCGGCGTGGAGGCGCCAGCCGTTACCGTTGAAGTCCATCTGGCCAATGGTTTGCCGTCGCTGACCATGGTCGGCCTGCCCGAGGCGGCGGTGAAGGAAAGCAAGGATCGGGTGCGCAGCGCGATCATCAATTCGGGACTGCAATTTCCGGCGCGACGGATCACGTTGAATCTGGCGCCCGCGGATTTGCCCAAGGATGGCGGGCGGTTCGATCTGGCGATTGCCCTGGGAATTCTCTCGGCCAGCGTGCAGGTGCCGACGCTGACACTGGATGACGTGGAGTGCTTGGGGGAACTGGCGCTGTCAGGTGCGGTGCGGGCGGTTCGAGGGGTGTTGCCGGCGGCGCTGGCGGCACGCAAGGCCGGGCGCTGGCTGATGGTACCGCAGGCGAATGCCGAAGAGGCCTGTCTGGCGTCAGGGTTGAAGGTCATCGCGGTTGACCATCTATTGCAGGCTGTGGCGCATTTCAACGGACACACACCCATCGAGCCTTACGTTTCCAACGGTTTGCTCTACGCCAACAAACCCTACCCCGACTTGAATGAAGTTCAGGGGCAAATGGCGGCCAAACGCGCGCTGCTGATTGCGGCAGCGGGTGCACATAACCTGCTGTTCAGCGGGCCACCGGGTACAGGCAAGACGCTATTGGCGAGCCGATTGCCAGGGCTGTTGCCACCCCTGGCCGAGAGTGAAGCACTGGAGGTCGCGGCGATTCAGTCAGTCGCCAGTTGTGTGCCGTTGAGCCACTGGCCACAGCGCCCCTTCCGACAACCACACCATTCCGCCTCAGGACCGGCACTGGTGGGCGGTGGCTCGAAACCACAACCGGGCGAAATCACCCTCGCTCACCATGGCGTGCTGTTCCTCGATGAACTCCCGGAATTTGATCGCAAGGTATTGGAGGTGTTGAGAGAGCCACTGGAATCCGGCCACATCGTGATTTCCCGCGCCAAGGACCGCGTACGCTTCCCGGCGCGCTTTCAACTGGTCGCCGCGATGAATCCCTGCCCCTGTGGATATCTTGGCGAACCGAGTGGCCGTTGCTCCTGTACGCCGGACATGGTTCAGCGCTATCGCAACAAACTGTCGGGGCCACTGCTGGATCGTATTGATCTGCACCTGACGGTTGCTCGCGAAGCCACGGCATTGAATCCTGCGTTAAAAGCCGGCGACGACACTGCCACCGCCGCCAAGTTGGTTGCCGATGCACGAGAACGGCAACAAAAGCGCCAAGGCTGTGCCAATGCCTTTCTCGACTTGCCGGGCCTGCGCAGACACTGCAAATTATCCACAACAGACGAAACCTGGCTGGAGACGGCGTGTGAACGACTGACCTTGTCACTGCGAGCGGCCCATCGACTGCTCAAAGTAGCGCGCACTCTTGCGGACCTTGAACAAGTCGATGAGATCAGACGCGAGCACTTGGCCGAAGCGCTGCAATATCGGCCAACAAGCCAGTAGCTCAAATTTGTAAGTGTTTTTTCGACCAATAAGCGGTTTTTCGAAAAGATGGCGAAAATCACCCCTTGCTGAGATCAACCAACGGCGTCTGCCGCACCTCAGTCTCCCGCCCACCTTGAATCTCGCTTACCTGCTTCAGCGCCTTATCCACAGCGGTCTTATCCGCCAGCAAGGCGTAGCTGATGCGGAACTGCTTCTGCTCCTTCGGCCCAATCATTGGCACCAGGTTCAGTGGCCGCTGATACCGGCGGTTGTAGGAAAAACTCGTGCCTGGCTCAAGCCCCGTGACATAGCCCTGCCCTTGGGTATCGGTGTTTTTCCACAGGGAGAACACGGGCAGTGCTTGAGTGTTGAAACCGACCGAGACGCCCAGGCTACCGGCCTTGTTATGCAGGACGGTCAACGTATCGCCCTTGGCATCGGCGTACGGCACTACGTTGTAAACCGTTTCGTCATAGTCCTTGGTCGGTCCGCGATAGGTTTGCCAGTCCGGCAAATCGCTTTTGGCTTTATCGTTGAACGGCGACACCTGTTTCACCGGCGCGGCGAAGCGGGCGCCCTGCTCCAGGAATGGGGTGCTGAAGTTGCTGTGATACAGCGCCTGGTATTCCTTCGGATAGTCGCCGTTGTTGGTCAGGGTGTCGTTGAGGGCGAAAACTACGCTGCCGGGCTCGGTGACCAGTTCGGTCGCGACCGAGAAGTCGACTTTCTTGAAAGCCTGCTCTTTCAGCTCGCCGCGCAGGCTGATGGCGTACGGCGGTTTTTCATCGACGTGCAGGGTGACTTTGTTGGCCGGAATATTGGCAGCGCGACCGTGCAGGGTCAGCAGTTCGCCGTTGTCGATGCCGGGGTGGCCGACCCATTCGTAGCCGCAGCGGGTGACCAGTTCATTGAAGCCTTCCAGCCAGCCCAGGCCACCACGGCCGTTGAGCTCGATGAAAGACGGATTGACCACTTCCTTGACTGGCGAATCCCAACCCATGCGCACGTTACCGACCGAGGCCAGCAGGACGTTCATGCCGCGAGTTGGAACTACCGAAAGTTTCATCGTGCCGTTATCGATATCGACGATGCTGACGCCTTCCTGCCGACCGCCGTGCAAGGTGCGCAGGGTCACGCTGAAAGGCTTGTCGGTTTTTACGCCGAGTTGCTGGCTGGTGATTTGCCAGTTCTGGGCGGCTTTGTTGGTGTCGAGCAGGACGTAATCCCATGCCAGGGCTTGGGAGGCAGCGGACAGTGCGCTGAGGGCAACGAAGAGTTTGAGCGGGTTCATGAAAATAGCCTTTCTTGGAGTTGTGCCATTTTTATAGACAGGATGAAACGTTTCAGCAAGCGTAAAAGTCGAGAAATGCCTAGAAAGACAATTGATCGGTAGTCAACCTCATGCCGCAAGCCCGCTGTGGAATACAGGGACCTGAACGAAGGTCCAATCAGCAAATTTTCAGCGGCGAAGCTGAATACTCGAGTCACTCACCAGGAGATAGCCTGAAGCCGTCATTGCGGCGGCTTCATCGTTTCAGCTCAGATGCACGACATCCGGCAATTCCATGGACCGGACTTCGTTTTGCAGAAAGTCGCTGAGCCGGCGCATGCGCTCGCCGCCGGGCCGGGTTTTCGGCCAGACCAGGTAATAACACTCGCCACTGGCGACGGCGGTCGGCCAGGGCAAACTCAAGCGGCCCTGGGCCACATCCTCGGCCACCATCAGCAGATCGCCCATGGACACGCCATAGCCTCGGGCGGCGGCAATCATGCCCAGTTCCAGGGTATCGAACACCTGGCCGCCCTTGAGCGACACCTGTTCGGCCAGGCCCATGCGCTCCAGCCAGTTGCGCCAGTCACGCCGGTCCGGCGTCGGGTGCAGCAACTCGGTATTGGCCAGGCGCTCGACATCCCAAGGCTGGTCGTCCCGCAGGTTGGGCGCGCCGACCGGGATCAATTCCTCGGGAAACAGGTAACTCGCCTCCCAGTCCGGGGGAAAATGGCCGTTACCCAACAGTACGGCGCAGTCGAACGGTTCGTCGTTGAAATCCACCGAGTCGACGTCCATCCACGCACTGGTCAATTGCACTTCGTTGCCCGGCTGCAGATGACGGAAGCGGCTGAGGCGCGCCAGCAACCAGCGCATGGTCAGGGTCGACGGGGCTTTCATGCGCAGGATGTCATCTTCGGCGCGCAAGGTATTGCAGGCGCGCTCAAGGGCGGTAAAACCTTCGCGAATGCCCGGCAGCAGCAAGCGCGCCGACTCGGTCAATTGCAGGTTGCGGCCACTGCGATGAAACAGGCGGCAGGCAAAATGCTCTTCAAGCGTACGAATATGCCGGCTGACCGCACTTTGGGTGATCGACAGCTCTTCGGCCGCACGGGTAAACGAGCTGTGCCGCGCCGCCGCTTCGAATGCGCGCAGGGCATACAAGGGAGGAAGACGACGGGACATTCGGAAAGCTCCTACAACAGGGTTTGCCCACCCTAGCAGAAACTCTCCAGCATGAGTTTGAATCATGCCATCCATCCTTTTTATCCCTTTGTGCAAACCCCGCAAAGCGCCGAGAATCGGTGCTTTCCTGTTTCCCTTGATAATCGAGCGTGATGACCATGCAGCATCCAGCACGTACTGAACTCTGGGCCATCCTGCGGCTGGCGGGGCCGCTGATTGCCTCGCAGTTGGCGCACATGCTGATGGTCCTCACCGACACCCTGATGATGGCGCGCCTGAGTCCCGAGGCGCTGGCCGGTGGCGGCCTCGGCGCGGCGACCTATTCGTTCGTGTCGATTTTCTGCATCGGCGTGATCGCGGCGGTCGGCACCCTGGTGGCGATCCGTCAGGGTGCCGGCGATATCGTCGGGGCTACCCGGCTGACCCAGGCCGGGTTGTGGCTGGCATGGCTGATGGCGCTGGTCGCCGGTTTGCTGTTGTGGAACCTCAAACCGGTGCTGCTGCTGTTCGGCCAGACCGAAAGCAACGTCCAGATGGCCGGGCAGTTCTTGATCTTCCTGCCGTTCGCCCTGCCCGGCTACCTGAGCTTCATGGCCCTGCGCGGATTCACCAGCGCCATTGGTCGTGCGACGCCGGTGATGGTCATCAGCCTGGGCGGCACCGTGGCCAACTTCCTGCTCAACTATGCACTGATTACCGGAATGTTCGGCCTGCCGAAACTGGGGCTGATGGGCATCGGGCTGGTCACGGCGGTTGTCGCCAACCTCATGGCCCTGGCGCTGGCGTGGCACATTCGTCGGCACCCGGCTTATGAGGCCTATCCGCTGCGCAAGGGCCTGTCGCGGCTCAACCGCCAGTACCTGAAGGAGCTGTGGCGCCTGGGCCTGCCGATTGGCGGCACCTACGCAGTGGAAGTCGGGCTGTTCGCCTTCGCCGCGCTGTGCATGGGCACCATGGGCAGCACGCAGCTGGGCGCGCACCAGATCGCCCTGCAAATCGTCTCGGTGGCGTTCATGGTTCCGGCGGGTATCTCCTACGCGATCACCATGCGCATCGGTCAGCATTACGGCGCCGGGCAACTGCTGGATGCGCGGCTTGCCGGGCGGGTCGGCATTGCCTTCGGGGCGGCGGCGATGCTCTGTTTCGCCATGGTCTTCTGGCTGCTGCCGAACCAGTTGGTCGGCCTGTTTCTCGACCACAACAACCCGGCGTTCCGCGACGTCATCAATTTGGCCGTGAGCCTGTTGGCGGTGGCGGCCTGGTTCGAGCTGTTCGATGGCGTGCAAACCATCGCCATGGGCTGCATTCGCGGCCTCAAGGATGCCAAGACCACGTTCCTGGTGGGTCTGGGGTGTTATTGGCTGATCGGCGCTCCGGCGGCGTGGTGGATGGCGTTCCACCTGAACTGGGGGCCGACGGGTGTCTGGTGGGGCCTGGCGCTGGGGCTGGCGTGCGCGGCGGTGAGCCTGACGCTGGGGTTTGAGTGGAAGATGAAGCGGATGATTCGGCGGGAGCCGCAAGCGGAACGATTCGAAGCCATTCAACCCCAATGAAATCCCTGTAGGAGCTGGCCCTGTGGCGAGGGGGCTTGCCCCCGTTCGGTTGCGCAGCAACCGCAAAACCAGAAAATGCGATGTACCTGACAGAGCTCGGTTGCAGGGTAAGGGGCCGCTTCGCGACCCAACGGGGGCAAGCCCCCTCGCCACAAAAGCCGGCTCCTACAGAGGATTTGTGGCGCCTTAGCTGACGATTTCCAGTGCCGGCTGTTCGCCGGAGCCAAACATCAGATACTCCACCAGCTCGGCCAGCGGCAATGGCTTGCTGATCAAGTATCCCTGCACCTGATCGCATTCAAACCCACGCAACAGATCCAGTTGCTCCGGCGTCTCCACACCTTCGGCAACCACCTCAAGGTTGAGGTTGTGCGCCAGATTGATCATCGCGTGGACCAGTTTTCGGTTTTCCTCACGCTGTTCCATGCCGCCGACAAAGCTCTTGTCGATTTTCAGCAAGGTGATCGGCAGGCTGTTGAGGTGAACGAAAGACGAGAAGCCGGTACCGAAGTCGTCGAGGGAGAAACGCACACCGAGACGACCGAGGGCGTCCATGGTCTGCTTGACCAGATCGCTGCGGCGCATGACTGCGGTTTCGGTCAGCTCGAACTCCAGCCACTGCGCCTCGACGCCACGTTCGGCAATCAGGCGGCTCAGGGTCGACAGCAACTGGCTGTCCTGGAATTGCCGGAACGACAGGTTGATCGCCATGTGCAGCGGCGGTAAACCCAGCTCAAGCAACGCCTGCATGTCGCGCAAGGCCCGGGAAATCACCCAGTAGCCCAGCGGCACGATCAAACCGCTTTGCTCGGCCAACGGCACGAATTCGCTCGGTGGCAACAAGCCGCGCTCGGCATGGCGCCAGCGCACCAGGGCTTCGAGGCCGACGATCTGCCCGTCTTCGAGGTTCAGGCGTGGCTGGTAATGCAATTCCAGCTCATCGCGACGCAACGCCCGGCGCAGCTCGGTTTCGAGGTCGGCGATGCTGCGGGCATTGCGGTTGATGCGTTCGTTGAAAATGTGAAAGGTGCAGCCCTGGGTGCTTTTGGCCTGCTGCATGGCGATATGCGCGTGCCACATCAGCGGATCCGCACCGGCCTGGGCCCGGGCGTGGGCAATGCCCAGGCTGGAACCGATCAGCAGGCTTTCGCCATCGACCCAATAAGGTTCGGCCAATGCTTCGCTGATGCGCTCGGCCATCCACTCGGCCCGCTGGGGAGCACGGCGGGTGTCGATCAGCAGCGCGAATTCATCGCTGCCCAGGCGTGCCAGTTGATCGCCGGCCTCGAGCTGGCTCTTGAGCCGCGCCACCACTTGCAGGATCAGGCGGTCACCGGCCTGATGGCCGAGGGCGTCGTTGGCGTAACGGAAATTATCGAGATCAAGATGACCGAGGGCCAGGCCACGACCGTCGTTTTCCGCCAGTCGCGCCGTCAGCAGGGTCTGGAAGCCCTGGCGATTGGCGATGCCGGTCAGTGGATCCTGCTCGGCCAGGCGTTGCAGAGTGTTTTCCAAAACGCCACGTTCGCGTACATGGCGCAGGCAACGGCGCAACATGCCGGGGTCGAGATGGTCGCGCACCAGCCAGTCGCTCACACCGTCGGGCGGGGTCAGTGGCTCATGGTCGAGCAGCAACACCGTCGGCAGGCTACAACGGCCCGGCGCCGGTTGAAGTTGCGGGATGGTCAATAACACCGCGCTGCGGTTGTCATCGAACAGGCTGCTGACCGACTCCCAACTCGGCGCGCTGATGAGCACGGCCGAGCTCCCCATAGGAGCCAGACACTCGCGCAACAACGCTGCCCACGCTGGCTCTTCGGCCAGTAGCAGCAAACGCAAGGGTTCGACAGGCGTAGACAAGCTAGCTCCCTAGACTCTGCAAAGATGTAGGCGACGGGCATTATGCCGTCCCGATAACTAATGACAATGACATCAGCTATCAAAACGAGCCCTTTGTATCTGGAATTACGAACATTAGCCGCAGATTCGTTGCGCATCCTGCGTGAAAGTAACAAAACCGGCAATTACAGATAGCGTGGTACGTCACAAGTCGGACAGAGCAGCACAATTCGCTGAGCCTGTTAAAATGCCGGCCCATTTCGTGACTGACTCCTGAATTTACGTATGTCCCGACTCAATCCCCGGCAGCAAGAAGCCGTGAACTACGTCGGCGGCCCTCTATTGGTGCTCGCCGGTGCAGGCTCCGGCAAGACCAGCGTGATCACGCGCAAAATCGCGCACCTGATCCAGAACTGTGGCATTCGCGCCCAGTACATCGTCGCCATGACCTTTACCAACAAGGCCGCCCGCGAAATGAAGGAACGGGTCGGCACCCTGCTGCGTGCCGGTGAAGGTCGCGGGCTGACGGTCTGCACCTTCCACAACCTGGGCCTGAACATCATCCGCAAGGAACACGTGCGGCTGGGCTACAAACCGGGCTTCTCGATCTTCGACGAGACTGACGTCAAAGCCCTGATGACCGACATCATGCAGAAGGAATACTCGGGCGACGACGGTGTCGACGAGATCAAGAACATGATCGGCGCCTGGAAAAACGACCTGATCCTGCCGGCCCAGGCCCTGGAAAACGCGCGCAATCCCAAGGAACAGACCGCCGCCATCGTCTACACCCACTACCAGCGCACGCTCAAGGCGTTCAACGCGGTGGACTTCGACGACCTGATCCTGCTGCCGGTGAAGCTCTTCGAAGAGCACGCCGACATCCTGGAAAAGTGGCAGAACAAGGTGCGTTACCTGCTGGTCGACGAATACCAGGACACCAACGCCAGCCAATACCTGCTGGTGAAAATGCTCATCGGCAAACGCAACCAGTTCACCGTGGTGGGCGACGACGACCAGTCGATCTACGCCTGGCGTGGCGCGCGCCCGGAAAACCTGATGCTGCTCAAGGAGGACTACCCGTCCCTGAAAGTGGTGATGCTGGAGCAAAACTACCGCTCCACCAGCCGCATCCTGCGCTGCGCCAACGTACTGATCTCGAACAACCCCCACGAATTCGAAAAGCAGCTGTGGAGTGAAATGGGCCACGGCGACGAGATCCGCGTGATCCGCTGCCGCAACGAGGACGCCGAGGCCGAGCGCGTGGCCATGGAAATCCTCAGCCTGCACCTGCGCACCGACCGCCCGTACAGTGATTTCGCGATCCTCTATCGCGGCAACTACCAGGCCAAGCTGATCGAGCTGAAATTGCAGCATCACCAGGTGCCATATCGCCTGTCGGGCGGCAACAGCTTCTTCGGTCGTCAGGAAGTGAAAGACCTGATGGCCTACTTCCGCCTGATCGTGAACCCGGACGACGACAACGCCTTCCTGCGGGTGATCAACGTGCCGCGCCGCGAGATCGGCTCGACCACGCTGGAGAAGCTCGGCAACTACGCGACCGAGCGCAAAATCTCGATGTACGCCGCCACCGACGAAATCGGCCTGGGCGAGCATCTGGACAGCCGCTTCACCGATCGCCTGTCGCGCTTCAAGCGCTTCATGGACAGGGTACGTGAGCAGTGCGCCGGCGAAGACCCGATCTCCGCGCTGCGCAGCATGGTCATGGACATCGACTACGAGAACTGGCTGCGCACCAACAGCTCCAGCGACAAGGCCGCCGACTACCGCATGGGTAACGTCTGGTTCCTGATCGAGGCGCTGAAGAACACCCTGGAGAAAGACGAAGAAGGCGAAATGACCGTCGAGGACGCCATCGGCAAACTCGTCCTGCGCGACATGCTGGAACGTCAGCAGGAAGAGGAAGACGGCGCCGAAGGTGTGCAGATGATGACGCTGCACGCCTCCAAGGGCCTGGAATTCCCCTACGTGTTCATCATGGGCATGGAAGAGGAAATCCTCCCGCACCGCTCCAGCATCGAAGCCGACACCATCGAAGAAGAGCGCCGCCTGGCCTACGTGGGCATTACCCGCGCGCGCCAGACCCTGGCCTTCACCTTCGCAGCCAAGCGCAAGCAGTACGGCGAAATCATCGATTGCGCGCCGAGCCGCTTCCTCGATGAGCTGCCACCGGACGATCTGGCCTGGGAAGGCAACGACGACACACCGACCGAAGTCAAAGCCGTGCGGGGCAACAACGCATTGGCGGATATACGCGCGATGTTAAAGCGCTAGAATTGACCACTTTTTTAAAACCTTAGGGCGCACAAGGCGCCAACAGAGGACAGCTTCATGGAAGCCCTGCACCAGAAAATCCGCGAACAAGGCATCGTGCTTTCCGACCAGGTCCTGAAGGTCGACGCCTTCCTGAACCACCAGATCGACCCGGCCCTGATGAAGCTGATCGGCGACGAATTCGCCACGCTGTTCAAGGATTCGGGCATCACCAAGATCGTCACCATCGAAGCCTCGGGCATTGCCCCGGCGATCATGACCGGTCTGAACCTCGGCGTGCCGGTGATTTTCGCCCGCAAGCACCAGTCCCTGACCCTGACCGAGAACCTGCTGTCGGCGACCGTGTACTCGTTCACCAAGCAGACCGAAAGCACCGTGGCGATCTCCCCGCGCCACCTGACCAGCAGCGACCGCGTGCTGATCATCGACGACTTCCTGGCCAACGGTAAGGCGTCCCAGGCACTGATCTCGATCATCAAGCAGGCCGGCGCTACCGTGGCAGGCCTGGGCATCGTGATCGAGAAGTCGTTCCAGGGCGGCCGGGCGGAACTGGATTCGCAGGGTTATCGCGTAGAGTCGCTGGCCCGCGTGAAATCGCTGGCCGGTGGTGTCGTGACCTTTATCGAGTAAGCCGCCACACCGCAAACCAGTGTGGGAGCGGGCTTGCTCGCGAATGCGTAGTGTCAGTCGACATATTTTTTTACTGATACACCGCTTTCGCAAGCAAGCCCGCTCCCACATTTACCTTGTATTGGCTGTTATTGCGCAGTGGCCTTGAGGCCGGTCAGCAGCAACCGCTGATACAAATCCTCCTTCAGCCCTTCCGGATTGCTCAGCTGCATGCGCTCCAGATGCTCCGGGAACGCTGTCGCCGGCGGCGCATCCAGCGCAGCCTTGCCCAGCTCCAGCACCTCGCTCAGTTTGAACTTGCTCTTGAGCCAGTTCAGCGCCCGCAACACATCCCGCTCGACCTCGGTGAAATCACAACCCAGTGGATACTCTGGAAACAGCTGCGGATGTCGCGCCTGAATCGCCTGCAATCGTTGTGGATTGTTCTCGGTAAAACGTGGATCGAGACGGAAATCCTTCGGCAGTTTGCCGACGTTCTGCGCCTGCTCGATCAGTCCCAGTTGAAATCGCGAGTCGCTGATATTGAGTAAAGCCTCGATCACCGCCGCATCGGTTTTGCCGCGAAGATCGGCAATGCCGTATTCGGTGACCACGATGTCCCGCAGGTGCCGGGGGATTGTGCAGTGCCCGTACTCCCAGACGATGTTCGAGCTGACGTCGCCGGCGGACTCGCGCCAGCTGCGCAGCATCAACACCGAGCGCGCGCCTTGCAGCGCATGCCCCTGAGCCACGAAGTTGTACTGCCCGCCGACACCGCTGAGCACACGCCCATCTTCCAGTTGATCCGCCACAGCGGCACCGAGCAAGGTCACGGTGAACGCGGTGTTGATGAACCGCGCATCCAGACGCTGCAAGCGCTTGAGCTCTTCCTGGCCATAAAGCTCGTTGATGTAGCTGATGCGGGTCATGTTGAATTCGAGCCGCTTGCTTTGCGGCAGCTCGCGCAGGCGTTCATAGAAACTGCGCGGCCCGAGAAAGAAGCCGCCATGCACCGAGATGCCGTCGGTTTGCGCGGCTTCGTCGAGTGTTCCGGCATTGGCCTGCTGTTGGGTCGTCACGTCCGGGTAAACCTTGCGCCGCACGATCCCGGCATCCGCCAGTACCAACAAGCCGTTGACGAACATTTCGCTGCAGCCATACAGGCCTGTGGCGAAGGGTTCGATGCCGCCTTCGCGCTCGATCAGTTGCGCCCACTGGCTGAGGTTCACCTCGGCCAGCAACGCCTTGTAAGCGTCGCTGTCGGCTTGTCGCGCCAGCAGCGCCGCCGTCAGCGCATCGCCCATGGAGCCGATGCCGATCTGCAACGTGCCACCGTCACGCACCAGTGTGCTGGCATGCAGGCCGATGAAATGGTCCTGGCAGCCCACCGGCATGTTCGGTGTGGAGAACAGCGTGGTGTTGTCCTTCTGGTCGATCAGCAGGTCGAAGGTATCGATACCCAGTTCCGCATCGCCGGGCATGTACGGCAGATCGTTATGCACCTGGCCGACCATCAGGATGGTTTCTCCGGCGGCGCGGCGCCTGGCGATCATCGGCAACAGGTCGAGGGTGATGTCCGGGTTGCAGCTGAGGCTCAAGCGGTCGGGATGTTCGGCATGGCTGGCGACCATTTGCGCCACCAGGTTCAACCCGGCGGCGTTGATGTCCCGGGCTGCATGGCTGTAGTTGCTGCTGACGTAATCCTGCTGCGCCGTGGCACTGTTGAGCAGGCTGCCGGGCTGCATGAAGAACTGTTGGATGTGGATGTTGCCTGGCAGCGTATCGCGACGCAGGTCGGCGAGGAAATCCAACTCTGGATAATCATCGAAAACCCGCTCGACAAAGGGTTCTAGAAAGCGTTTTTGCAAGCCGTCGCCTAAGGGCGGACGGCCCAGGCACAGCGCGGTGTAGATCGTCAGGCGCCGCTCGGGCAGCTGCGCAACGCGCCGGTAGAGCGCATTGACGAAGGGGTTGGGTTTACCCAGCCCCAAGGGCAGCCCCATGTGAATGTGGTCCGGCAACCGCGCCAGGACGTCATCGACCGCCTGCTCGATAGAACACAACTGCACCATCGCTTCCTCCCTCACGTTCCATGACTTGGGCCTGGACCGAGCTTGCCGGGTCTTTGCTGCAATGAACAGCCTATAAAAACCGTAGGAGCGAGCTTGCTCGCGATGGTCGTCAACGATAACGCATAGAACCTGACACCCCGAGGCGCATTCAAACTCATCGCGAGCAAGCTCGCTCCTACAGGTGGGCGGCGGTGTTCATTGAAACCGCGGGCACAAAAAAGCCGCTCGGAAGCGGCTTTTTAGCGGGAAGACTCAGGCTTATTTCAGGCCAGACATCTTCTGGATGGCGCCTTTGAGCTCGGCATCGGAGCAGTCGGCGCAGGTGCCTTTAGGCGGCATCGAGTTGATACCGGTAATGGCTTTGGCCAGGATGCCGTCGAGGCCGCCCTGGTGGTCGGCACGCTCTTTCCAGGCAGCGGCATCACCGATTTTCGGTGCGCCCAACAGGCCTGAACCGTGGCAAGCGTTGCAATGTTTTGCAATCACTTCATCCGGGGTTTTCGCACCGCCACCGCCGCCGGCGGCAGTGGCAACCTCCATGCCCTTGCATTCTTTACCCTGAACACAAACCTGGCCGACTGGCTCAAGGCGTTTGGCAATATCGTCGTTGGTCGCAGCTTGAGCGCTGACACTGACAGCCCATAGGGCCAATACGGTTGCTGGTGCAGCCAGCATTTTCATAATTAGGTTCACGCGTTCACCCTCAATGGTGGCTAGTCACGCCTACGGCCACGGTTCGCAGGCGGGCGCAAGTATAGCGGTAAGCCCGTCGCACTGAAACAACCCCAAAGTCGGAGGGGTCTTAGGCCGCGACGGAAAAACAGCCTGGGCGCCTCTGCGATACTGGCAGGACGCCTCTTTACTTAGAAATTCGCCGGCGTGGCTGCGCTGATTAGTCGCGCAGGCGCATCGAACGGATTTCGGAAACGGTGTGGCTTGGTACTTTCAAAGTAGTAGCTATCGCCAGCTTCGAGGACAAAAGTTTCGAGACCGACCACCAGTTCCAGCTTTCCTTCGACCAGGATGCCGGTCTCCTCGCCCTCATGGGTGAGCATCTCGTCACCGGTGTCGGCGCCTGGCGGATAGATTTCATTGAGGAATGCGATAGCCCGGCTCGGGTGCGCCCGACCGACCAGTTTCATGGTCACGGCGCCATCGGAAATATCGATCAGCTCGTTGGCCTTGTAGACGATCTGGGTCGGTTTTTCCTGCAGGATTTCTTCGGAAAAGAACTCGACCATGGACATGGGAATCCCGCCCAACACCTTGCGCAGCGAACTGATCGAAGGGCTCACGCTGTTCTTTTCGATCATCGAAATGGTGCTGTTGGTGACACCCGCCCGTTTGGCGAGCTCACGCTGGGAAAGGCCTTTGAGCCTACGGATGGATTGCAGTCGTTCACCGACGTCCAAAGCTTGCGCCTCCAGGATTCAGATTGTTGGAATAGTGAGCGTTATCATGGCGACAGCGTTCAGTATTTACAACACCTTGACCTGAATCCTGCTCAGCGAGGCGACTTCCGGTCTCAAGCCTTGCGCACTAAGCCCCGGAATAGAGCAGTGGCACTCGGCGCAGGTTGCAGAAAATCTGATAAGGAATCGTGCCGGCGGCTATGGCTACATCACTGGCGAGGATGTTTTTGCCCCACAACTCGACGGTCGAACCGAGACCGGCCTGCGGCACATCGGTCAGGTCGATGCAGAGCATATCCATCGATACCCGACCGATCAGTTGGCTGCGCTGCCCGGCAACCAGTACCGGCGTGCCGGTCGGTGCCAGACGCGGATAGCCGTCGGCGTAACCCATGGCCACCACGCCAATGCGCATCGGTTTAGGGGTGATGAATTTGGCGCCGTAACCGACGGGTTCGCCAGCCGGCAGCTCGCGCACACTGATCACTTTCGACTCCAGGGTCATGACCGGTTGCAGGCGTGAGGCCACTTCGTTGGCTTCTTCGAAGGGTGTAGCGCCATAGAGCATGATGCCCGGGCGCACCCAATCGCTCGGAATCTGCGGCCAACCGAGCACCGCTGGCGAGTTGCGCAGACTGACCTCGGCGGACAAGCCCTTGCGCGCCGCTTCAAATACCGCCACCTGTTCGCTGCTTGCCTGTTCGTGCAGTTCGTCGGCGCGGGCAAAGTGACTCATCAGCACCACTTTCGCGACCTTGCCACTGGCCAGCAGCCGTTGATAGGCCGCCTGATAATCCGCCGGATGCAGCCCCACGCGGTGCATGCCCGAATCGAGTTTCAGCCACACAGTGATCGGTTTGCTCAACGAGGCTTTCTCGATGGCTTCGAGTTGCCACAGCGAATGCACCACGCACCAGAAATCATGCTCGACGATCAGCGCCAGCTCATCGGCTTCGAAAAAACCTTCCAGCAGCAGCACCGGCGCACGGATGCCCGCCGCTCGCAGCTCCAACGCCTCTTCGATGCAGGCCACGGCAAACCCGTCCGCCTCGGCTTCCAGCGCCTGGGCGCAACGCACCGCGCCATGGCCATAGGCATCGGCCTTGATCACCGCGAGGGCCTTGGCCCCCGTGAGCTCACGGGCGACTCGGTAGTTGTTGCGCAGGGCTTGAAGGTCGATCAGGGCACGGGCAGGACGCATGGCGGCAGACTTCTGGTCGGGTTATCGGGAAGAAAAACCGGTGCTGGCTGACGGCGTGAACCGCCAACAGCACCGGGAGAGGGATCGTTAAATCTTACGGCAACGCGGCGACGATGGAGATCTCGACCAGGATGCTCGGCTTGGCCATCTTCGCTTCGACGGTGGCACGGGCCGGGGCAGTGCCTTTTGGCAGCCACTGGTCCCACACCGAATTCATGCCGGCAAAGTGCGCCTCGATGTCGTTCAGGTAGATCGTCGCCGAAAGCAGATTCTGTTTGTCAGTCCCGGCCAGATCGAGCAAGCGCTCGATATTGGCGAGCACGTCGCGGGTCTGCTGTTCAATCCCGGCGTTGAAGTCGTCGCCAACTTGCCCGGCCAGGTAAACCGTGCCGTTATGGGTGACGATCTGACTCATGCGCTCATTGGTGAGCTGGCGCTGGACTGACATGCTTTGCAGACTCCTGGATTTTGTTGCCATAACGGGAAATATCGAGGCCTTCGGCGCTGATCTGCGGCTTTTTCTTCGCCATCAGGTCAGCCAGCAAGCGACCAGAGCCACAGGCCATGGTCCAGCCGAGCGTGCCGTGACCGGTGTTCAGAAACAGATTCTTGAACGGGGTGGCACCGACAATCGGCGTGCCATCCGGCGTGGTTGGACGCAGGCCGGTCCAGAAATCGGCTTGGGCCAGATCGCCGCCCTGAGGATAAAGATCGTTGACGATCATCTCCAGGGTTTCGCGCCGACGCGGGTTCAGCGACAGGTCAAAACCGGCGATTTCAGCCATGCCTCCAACGCGGATGCGGTTGTCGAAACGGGTGATCGCAACCTTGTAGGTCTCGTCGAGAATGGTCGAAGTCGGAGCCATCGCCGGGTTGGTGATCGGCACGGTCAGGGAGTAGCCCTTGAGCGGATACACTGGCGCCTTGATGCCCAGCGGTTTGAGCAGTTGCGGCGAGTAGCTACCCAGAGCCAGCACGTAGCGGTCGGCTGTTTCCAGCTTGCCGTCGATCCATACACCGTTGATGCGGTCACCGGCGAAGTCGAGGCGCTGAATGTCCTGACCAAAACGGAACTGCACACCGAGGTTCGCGGCCATCTCGGCAAGCTTGGTGGTGAACATCTGGCAGTCGCCAGTCTGGTCGTTCGGCAGGCGCAGGGCACCGGCGAGGATGTCCGTGACGCTGGCCAGCGCCGGTTCAACGCGGGCAATACCTTCGCGGTCGAGCAGTTCGAACGGCACGCCGGACTCTTTCAGCACGGCGATATCCTTCGCGGCGCCGTCCAGTTGAGCCTGGGTGCGGAACAGTTGGGTCGTACCAAGGCTGCGGCCTTCGTAGGCAATGCCGGTTTCGGCGCGCAGTTCGTCGAGGCAGTCACGGCTGTACTCGGACAGACGAACCATGCGCTCCTTGTTCACCGCGTAACGGCTAGCGGTGCAGTTGCGCAGCATCTGTGCCATCCACAGGTACTGGTCGATGTCGGCCGTGGCCTTGATCGCCAGGGGCGCGTGACGCTGCAGCAGCCACTTGATGGCCTTGAGCGGCACACCCGGCGCGGCCCACGGCGAGGCATAACCCGGCGAGACCTGCCCGGCGTTGGCGAAACTGGTCTCCATGGCAGCAGCCGGCTGCCGGTCCACAACCACCACTTCAAACCCGGCACGGGCCAGATAATAAGCACTGGTGGTACCGATGACGCCGCTACCCAAGACCATGACGCGCATTTTCATATCCCTCATCGCGGCTGACCGCTGACGTTTGTTATCAGAGCTTTAGATGCGCGCAGTGTAAAAAAGATTTGCCAGTGCTTTTCACTATATAAGCGCCTATATTTGGCGACAATTCTCGGCAAAAACCCTTTTCACGGAGGCGCATCCCCTATGCGTACCAACACTCAGACCAAACGTGAGCTGGACAAGATCGACCGCAACATCCTGCGGATCCTGCAAGCGGACGGGCGGATTTCCTTTACGGAACTAGGAGAAAAGGTCGGGCTCTCGACCACGCCCTGTACTGAGCGGGTCCGGCGTCTGGAGCGCGAAGGGATCATCATGGGCTACAACGCCCGGCTCAATCCGCAGCACCTGAAGGGTAGTCTGCTGGTGTTCGTCGAGATCAGCCTGGACTACAAGTCCGGCGATACTTTCGAAGAGTTCCGACGTGCGGTGCTGAAATTGCCCCATGTGCTGGAGTGTCACCTGGTGTCAGGGGATTTCGACTACCTGGTGAAAGCGCGGATTTCCGAGATGGCCTCGTACCGCAAATTGCTGGGCGACATCCTGCTCAAGCTGCCCCACGTGCGCGAGTCCAAGAGCTATATCGTGATGGAAGAGGTGAAGGAGAGCCTGACGTTACCGATTCCGGATTGAGATTGGCGGTGTCTGTTCAGACGCATTCGCGAGCAAGCCCGCTCCCACAGTGGATCAGTGTCGAACACAAACTCTGAGTTCACTGAGGATCGAATGTGGGAGCGGGCTTGCTCGCGAAGGCAGGCGACTCGGTCTTTCTTAAACCAACACCTGCCGGTTCGAAGCCATATACTCGAACACCTGCTTCTCCACCCGCGGATGAATCAACTCCACCGGCCCGCGCCCATTGGGGCACGGCAGGGTCTTGGTGGTGCCGAACAACCGGCAGATCAGCGGCCGCTCGCCATACACAGTGCAGCCATCGGGCCCCAGATGCACACAGTTGAGCTCTTCCATGGCGGCATCCTGCTCGGCGCGGGTCTTGCGCGGCAGGCGCGACATTTCTTCCGGCGAGGTGGTCACCGGCCCGCAGCAGTCATGGCAGCCGGGGACGCACTCGAACGAGGGAATCTGTTGGCGCAAGGTGCGGATTGTCTGGCTGTTGCAACTCATTGCAGCGGTGACCGATAGCGAAATAGAACGGGATTCTGACGCAAAAGCCCCGATCCAGACAGCAGCAACCGACCAATGTTGCCCGTCCGGGAAGGTCCGGCTTATGCTCCGTCAAATTTTCTAAACATCAGAACCAGGATCACGCACATGATTGCCCGTGCTCAACAGCCTGCTGCGAACCACCCCGCTTCCTATTACGCCGCCAGCAGCCTGCCGCAGCCCGAGCACCCCGCGCTCGCGGGCGAAGTGCTGGCCGATGTCTGTGTGGTGGGTGGCGGTTTTTCGGGGTTGAACACGGCGCTTGAGCTGGCCGAGCGCGGCCTCAGCGTGGTGTTGCTTGAAGCCAACAAAATCGGCTGGGGTGCCAGTGGACGCAATGGCGGGCAGCTGATTCGCGGCGTTGGCCACGGCCTCGATCAATTTGCCAACATCATCGGCGTCGAAGGCGTACGGCAGATGAAGCTCATGGGCCTGGAAGCCGTGGAGATCGTCCGGCAACGGGTCGAGCGCTTCCAGATTCCCTGCGACCTGACCTGGGGTTACTGCGATCTCGCCAACAAGCCCCGTGACCTTGAAGGTTTCGCCGAAGACGCCGATGAGCTGCGCAGCCTCGGTTACCGCTACGAGACACGCTTGCTGCAAGCCAACGAGATGCACACCGTGGTCGGCTCCACGCGTTATGTCGGTGGCTTGATCGACATGGGCTCGGGGCACCTGCACCCACTGAACCTGGCCCTGGGCGAAGCGGCCGCGGCACAACGACTGGGTGTTCGGTTGTTCGAGCAATCAGCCGCGACCCGCATCGATTATGGCCCCGAGGTCAAGGTCCATACCGCCGGGGGCTCGGTGCGCGCCAAAACTTTGGTGCTGGGCTGCAATGCCTACCTCAACAACCTCAACCCGCAACTCAGCGGCAAAGTCCTGCCTGCCGGCAGCTACATCATTGCCACCGAGCCACTGAGCGAAGAACTGGCCCACGCCCTGCTGCCACAAAATATGGCGGTCTGTGACCAGCGGGTGGCGCTGGACTACTACCGGCTCTCGGCGGACCGGCGCCTGCTGTTTGGCGGCGCCTGCCATTATTCGGGTCGCGACCCGAAAGACATCGCCGCGTATATGCGTCCGAAAATGCTGGAGGTCTTCCCGCAGCTGTCCGGGGTGCAGATCGACTATCAATGGGGCGGCATGATCGGCATCGGCGCCAACCGCCTGCCGCAGATCGGACGACTCCACGACCAGCCGAACGTGTATTACGCCCAGGCCTATTCCGGTCATGGCGTGAATGCTACGCACCTGGCCGGCAAGCTGCTGGCCGAAGCCATCAGCGGTCAGCACAGTGGTGGTTTTGATTTGTTCGCAAAAGTGCCGCACATCACCTTCCCCGGCGGCAAGCATTTGCGCTCGCCGTTGCTGGCGTTGGGGATGTTGTGGCATCGGCTTAAAGAGTTGGTCTGAAGGATTGGCGGTGTCAGAACTGACGCCTTCGCGAGCAAGCCCGCTCCCACAGAGGCACACAAATCCCCTGTGGGAGCGGGCTTGCCCGCGAAGAGGCCCGAAAGAACGCCAACAAAATCAGGTCCGCCAGAAAGGCTTCAGTCCCTCCTCCTGCGCCTGTTCCCGCGTCAGCCCGATATCCTTGAGCTGATCGGCCGTCAGCGCCAGCAACGCCTTGCGCGTATGCAGCCGACGCCAGAACAGATCCCAGCGGCCCAGACCGGACGACGCATTGCCCATAGGCACATTGCGTGCAGTGTCCGTTTGCCCTGCCGCCAGTTCCTGACTGTGTAACGTCAGCCGCACATCGCTCAAACCGTTCATCTTGGATGCTCCTGTTTACTTGGGTAGCCAGAGGTTCCATGATGCATGGGCGTGAAAAAGCATTACAGATTCAAAGAGCCTGTATTAAATCCATA
Source organism: Pseudomonas sp. A-R-19 (assembly GCF_019956575.1). NCBI lineage: Bacteria > Pseudomonadati > Pseudomonadota > Gammaproteobacteria > Pseudomonadales > Pseudomonadaceae > Pseudomonas > Pseudomonas sp. A-R-19. The sequence goes on along the minus strand of NZ_JAHBDR010000043.1, from coordinate 67,207 downwards.
CAGATTTACCGATTCCGTCACTGAATCCCGATTTTTTGCCCGATCTGTACTGGTTAACCGAATCCCCTCTATCGAGGCTGCACCATGACCCTTTACGTCAACCTCGCCGAGTTGCTCGGCACACGTATCGAACAGGGCTTCTATCGCCCCGGTGACCGGCTGCCCTCGGTTCGGGCGCTGAGCGTCGAACACGGCGTCAGCCTGAGCACGGTGCAGCAGGCCTATCGGATGTTGGAAGACAGTGGGTTGGCCATGCCACGGCCCAAGTCCGGCTACTTTGTTCCCGCCAGCCGCGAACTGCCGGATTTGCCGGCGGTCGGTCGCCCGGCCCAACGCCCGGTGGACATCTCTCAATGGGATCAGGTGCTGGAACTGATTCGCGCCGTGCCGCGCAAAGACGTGGTGCAACTCGGGCGCGGCATGCCGGACATCACCAGCCCGACCATGAAGCCGCTGCTGCGCGACCTGGCGCGAATCAGCCGGCGGCAGGACATGCCCGGTCTGTATTACGACAACATCCACGGCAACCTCGAACTGCGCGAACAAATCGCTCGCCTGATGCTCGATTCCGGCTGCCAGTTGAGTGCCAGCGATCTGGTGGTCACCACTGGATGCCATGAAGCACTGTCCACCAGCGTTCGCGCAATTTGCGAGCCGGGGGACATTGTGGCGGTGGACTCGCCGAGCTTCCACGGCGCCATGCAGACCCTCAAGGGCTTGGGCATGAAAGCCCTGGAAATCCCCACCGATCCGCTGACCGGTATCAGCCTCGAAGCGCTGGAGCTGGCCCTGGAGCAATGGCCGATCAAGGTCATACAGTTGACCCCCAACTGCAACAACCCGCTGGGCTACATCATGCCGGAGTCGCGCAAACGCGCGTTGTTGACGCTTGCACAGCGGTTTGACGTGGCGATCATCGAGGACGATGTGTATGGCGAGCTGGCCTATACCTATCCGCGCCCGCGCACGATCAAGTCCTTCGACGAGGACGGTCGCGTCCTGTTGTGCAGTTCGTTTTCCAAGACCCTGGCGCCAGGCCTGCGTATCGGCTGGGTCGCGCCCGGCCGTTATCTGGAACGGGTGCTGCACATGAAATACATCAGCACCGGCTCCACCGCGCCACAACCGCAGATCGCCATCGCCGAGTTCCTCAAGGGCGGGCACTTCGAACCGCATTTGCGGCGGATGCGCACGCAATACCAGCGCAATCGCGACATGATGATCGATTGGGTAACCCGCTACTTCCCGGCCGGCACCCGTGCCAGTCGCCCGCAAGGCAGCTTCATGCTGTGGGTCGAACTGCCGGACGGCTTCGACACCCTGAAACTGAATCGTGCGTTGCACGACCAGGGCGTACAGATTGCCGTGGGCAGCATCTTTTCCGCCTCGGGCAAATACCGTAATTGCCTGCGCATGAACTACGCTGCCAAACCAACACCGCAGATCGAAGAAGCGGTGCGCAAGGTCGGCGCGGCAGCGATCAAACTGCTGGCGGAAACCGATCAGCTCAGCGACTGACTTTTATTCGGGGATCAGCGTCCATATGCCTATCTGCGCCGCCAAACGGAACGATCCCACGTGAGAGTCAAACAGCCCCTGCTTGCTCTTCTGCTACTCGCCGTGTTCCTGGGCGGTTGCTCCAGCCTCGACGCTCGACGTGAACCGAGCCAGGCGCTGCCGGCCTCAGATTCCGCCTTCGGCCGTTCGGTACAGGCGCAAGCCGCACCCTACAAAGGACAATCGGGCTTTCGCCTGCTATCGGACAGCACCGAGGCCTTCACCGCCCGCGCCGAACTGATCCGCAACGCCCAAAGCAGCCTCGACTTGCAGTACTACATCGTGCACGACGGCATCAGCACACGCATGTTGATCGAGGAGCTGCTCAAGGCCGCCGATCGGGGCGTGCGGGTGCGGGTTCTGCTCGACGATACCACCAGCGATGGCCTGGACCGGGTCATCGCCACCCTCGCCGCGCACCCGCAGATCCAGATTCGCGTGTTCAACCCGCTGAACCTTGGCCGCAGCACCGGCGTGACGCGCACCATGGGCCGGCTGTTCAATCTGTCGCAACAACATCGGCGCATGCACAACAAGCTTTGGCTGGCGGACAACAGCATGGCCATCGTCGGCGGGCGCAATCTGGGGGACGAGTATTACGATGCCGAGCCCAACATGAACTTCACTGACATCGACCTGCTCGGTGTCGGCCCGGTTGCCGAGCAACTCGGGCACAGTTTCGACCAGTACTGGAACAGTGCCCTGAGCAAGCCGATCGACGAGTTCCTGTCGAGTAAACCCACGCCCCAGGACTTGGAAGACACCCGGATCCGACTGGAAGAGTCCCTGGCGCAAACGCGCAAACAGAATCACGCGCTCTACAAGCACCTGATGACCTTCACCACGCATCCGCGCCTGGACATCTGGCGCCGCGAGCTGATCTGGGCCTGGAACCAGGCATTGTGGGATGCGCCGAGCAAGGTATTGGCCAAGGGCGAGCCCGATCCGCAACTGCTGCTGACTACCCAACTGGCACCTGAACTCGACGGCGTCCGCAAAGAGCTGATCATGATTTCTGCTTATTTCGTGCCCGGCCAACCGGGGCTGGTGTACCTGACCGGGCGCGCCGACGCTGGCGTCTCGGTAAGTTTGCTGACCAACTCATTGGAAGCCACGGACGTGCCGGCGGTACACGGTGGTTACGCGCCCTATCGCAGGGCGCTGCTGGAGCACGGCGTGAAGCTCTACGAACTGCGTCGCCAACCCGGCGAGGGAGGCGGCAGCGGTAGCGGGCCGCACCTGTTTTCCAGTAGTTCCTATCACGGCTCTGACTCCAGCCTGCACAGCAAGGCGATGATCTTCGACCAGCAGAAATCCTTTATTGGCTCATTCAATTTCGACCCGCGCTCGGTACTGTGGAACACCGAAGTCGGCGTGCTGGTGGACAGCCCGGAGTTGGCCGCACGGGTCCGCGAACTGGCGCTGCAGGGTATGGCGCCAGCCCTGAGCTATCAGGTGGAGCTGGAAAACGATCAGATCGCCTGGACCACTGAAGACGACGGAAAAATGCACACCCTGACCAAGGAGCCAGGGAGTTGGTGGCGGCGCTTCAATGCCTGGCTGAGCAACACGGTTGGGCTGGAGAAGATGTTGTAATCCCGGGTCAGCAGGGCTTTTGTGGCGAGGGGGCTTGCCCCCGTTGCGCTGCGCAGCAGTGCCAAACCCTGCAATCGCATTTGCCTGACTTACAGGGTTGTTTGCTTTTACGACTGCTTCGCAGCCGAACGGGGGCAAGCCCCCTCGCCACAGACTCCGCGCTCGTCGCTAAGCCGGCTGAGCCGTGCCAAATGCCCCTTGCCGCGACACCACGATCAACACGCCCAAGGCCCCCACCGCCATCAGCAACGGCAACGCATGGCCGCTGATCCACTGGCTGCCGGCGCCCGCAAGCAGCGGCCCGACCAGGCAACCAATCCCCCACAGCTGTGCAATATGCGCGTTGGCGCGCACCAGTGCGTCGTCGCGATAACGCTCGCCAATCAGGATCAGTGACAGGGTGAACAACCCGCCAGCACTGGCGCCGAACAACACCCACAGAGGCCAGATCAGAAGCGTGTCGATCAGCATTGGAATCGCCAGGCTCGACAGCAGCAAGACAGCCGCGCAGCCCGTAAACAACGCCCGGCGTGACAAGCGATCGGCCAACGCACCAATTGGCAATTGCAGCACCGCATCGCCAACCACCACCGTACTGACCATCGCCAGGGCGATTTCCGTGGTGAAGCCCTGGCGCAGGCAATAGACCGGCAACAGCGTCAGGATCATGGCCTCGAACGCAGCGAACAGCGACACCGCCCAGGCAATCGCGGGCAGGCCACGACAGAATTCAAGCAAATCACGCAGGGTCACACTGCTGGCCTCGCTGCTCGGCGCACCACTGCGGCCCAGCAACAAAAACGGAGCAGCCATCAGCAAACCGACGCCAACCCAAAAACCATAATCGTGCCCGGTGCCAAGGAAGCCCAGCAACACCGGCCCGGCCAGCTGACTCAGCGCGTAGCTGCTGCCATACAGCGCCACCAGCCGCCCGCGCCACTCCTCGACCACCAGTTGATTGATCCAGCTTTCACCGATGATGAATACAAGGGTAAGGATCACCCCGATCATCAGCCGCAAGACCAACCAGATCGGATAGCTCGGCAACAGCGCCAGCAAACCGATCGAAACCGCCCCGGCCCACAGACACAGGCGCATCAGATTGGCCGTGCCGAATCGCGCCGCCAGATGACTGGAAATCTTCGCCCCCAACAGGACGCCGATGGCCGGCATCGCCGCCATCACACCAATGGCAAACGAGCCGTAGCCCCAGCTTTCCAGGCGAAACGACACCAGCGGCATGCTGACACCCAGGGCCAGGCCAACACTCAAGACAGAGGCCAAAACGGCGAAATAAGTCGCCCAACGCATGTTCCACGCTCCTGTGGATAATTATTGTTTTACAGACGCCACAAAACATTGTGGGAGCGGGCTTGCTCGCGAAGAGGCCATCACATCCAACATCAACGTTGGCTGATACACCGCCTTCGCGAGCAAGCCCGCTCCCACAAGGGATCTGTGTCGTTCGGGAGGCCTGCTATTCGGCAGGCCTCCTTCGCGAGCTTACAACTTGATCCAGGTCGCCTTCAGCTCGGTGTACTTGTCGAACGCGTGCAGCGACTTGTCGCGACCGTTGCCGGATTGTTTGAAGCCACCGAACGGAGCGGTCATGTCGCCGCCATCGTACTGGTTGACCCACACGCTACCGGCACGCAGTGCGCGGGCGGTGAGGTGAGCCTTGGAAATGTCGGCAGTCCACACAGCCGCGGCCAAGCCGTACGGCGTGTCGTTGGCGATCGCGATGGCTTCTTCGGCACTATCGAATGCGATGACCGACAGTACCGGGCCGAAGATTTCTTCCTGGGCGATTTTCATCGCGTTGCTCACACCGTCGAAAATCGTCGGTTCAACATAAGTGCCGCCAGTTTCCTGGAGCGTACGCTTGCCACCGGCCACCAGCTTGGCGCCATCGGCATGACCGGACTCGATGTAGGACAGCACGGTGTTCATCTGCTGGGTGTCGACCAGCGCGCCAACATTGGTCGCCGGGTCCAGCGGGTTGCCCGGCTTCCAGGTTTTCAGCGCCTCGATCACCAGCGGCAGGAATTTATCCTTGATCGAACGCTCCACCAACAGGCGCGAACCGGCGGTGCAGACTTCGCCCTGGTTGAAGGCGATGGCACCGGCAGCCGCTTCGGCAGCGTCCTGCAGGTTCGGCGCATCGGCGAACACGATGTTCGGGCTCTTGCCGCCGGCTTCGAGCCAGACACGCTTCATGTTCGACTCGCCGGAGTAGATCAGCAGCTGCTTGGCGATTTTGGTCGAACCGGTGAACACCAGGGTGTCGACGTCGTTGTGCAGGGCCAGGGCCTTGCCGACGGTGTGACCGTAACCTGGCAGCACGTTCAGCACACCTTTCGGAATGCCGGCTTCGACAGCCAGTTCAGCGATGCGGATGGCGGTCAGCGGCGATTTTTCCGACGGCTTGAGGATTACCGAGTTACCGGTGGACAGCGCAGGACCGAGTTTCCAGCACGCCATCATCAGCGGGAAGTTCCACGGCACGATGGCGCCGACCACACCAACCGGCTCACGGGTCACCAGGCCCAACTGATCGTGCGGGGTTGCAGCGACTTCGTCGTAGATCTTGTCGATGGCTTCGCCGCTCCAGCTCAAGGCTTGCGCCGCGCCGGGAACGTCGATGTACAGGGAGTCGCTGATCGGCTTGCCCATGTCCAGGGTTTCAAGCAGGGCCAGCTCTTCGGCGTGCTGTTTCAGCAGGCCGGCGAAACGGATCATGGTGGATTTGCGCTTGGTCGGCGCCAGGCGCGACCAGACACCGGAATTGAAAGTGGCGCGGGCGTTTTCCACGGCGCGCTGGGCGTCGGCGGCGTCACAGCTGGCAATCTTGCCCAGCAGACGGCCATCAACCGGGCTGATGCACTCGAAGGTCTCGCCGGAGACGGCGTCGGTGTATTCGCCATTGATATAGGCGCGGCCTTCGATTTTCAGGTCGCGGGCACGTTGTTCCCAGTCGGCACGGGTCAGGGTGGTCATGCGAGTGTCCTCCTCTTATTGAATACGACACCCGCGTTCTTCGCGGGCGCTGTCAGGAATTCTGCCCGGCCAGCCTGCTTTTCGGCCCAAGGCAACCGTCACCCTAAACCAGCCACCCCTAATGTTTCAATATATTTGACATAACGCCGGCAAACGGCCTTGCGATGTTCATTTTAATAAACATAGACTTTGGGGACATCCACCACTCGCGCCGCAATCACGGGGAGATAACAACAATGAACATCCAGAACGTCGTCGACTTCAGCCAGGCTACCACCGCCGCCGAACGCTACCGCCCAGACCCGGCCAAAGTGCTCAAGGGTGACCCGGAGCAAGCGGTCTACAACCACTACAACAGTCCTTGTGGCCAGTTGAACGCTGGCGTATGGGAAGGTGAAGTCGGGCAGTGGACGGTGAATTTCACCGAGCACGAGTACTGCGAGATCCAGCAAGGGGTTTCGGTGCTGCGTGACAACGACGGCAATGCCAAGACCCTGCGCGCAGGCGACCGCTTCGTGATCCCTGCCGGGTTCAAGGGCACCTGGGAAGTGCTGGAGACATGCCGCAAGATTTACGTGGCGTTCGAACAGAAGGCCTGAAGAACCTTGTAGCGGCGACCGACCTCTTCGCGAGCGAGCCCGCTCCCACACTTGGAATGTATCCCCCTGTGGGAGCGGGCTTGCCCGCGAAGGCGTCCTAAGAAGCCCCGCAAAACCCACAGGCAACAAAAAAGGCCCGTATCTCGCGATACGGGCCTTTTTCGTAAGAGGGAAAAATCAATTACTTGATTTTGCCTTCTTTGTAGATCACGTGCTTGCGAACAACCGGATCATATTTCTTGATCTCGATTTTGTCCGGAGTAGTACGCTTGTTCTTGTCGGTAGTGTAGAAGTGACCAGTACCGGCGCTCGAAATCAAACGAATCAATTCACGCATGATTAGCTCCCTTAAACCTTGCCATCGCGACGAAGTTCGGCCAGCACGACACTGATGCCACGCTTGTCGATGATGCGCATGCCTTTGGCAGATACGCGCAGACGCACAAAACGTTTCTCTTCTTCAACCCAGAAGCGGTGATGCTGCAGGTTCGGCAGGAAACGACGACGGGTTTTGTTGTTTGCGTGGGAAATGTTATTCCCAGTCACCGGACCCTTACCGGTAACTTGACAGACTCTAGACATGCCTCAGCCCTCTAAAACCACATGCCCAACCCGGCATGGGTTGGCCGCTTAATCTCTCAGTCATTTGGCGCCAGGCGCCGCGTTTCTTTAAGGGTCTTACCGGCTACACCTACAGTGAAGGAACCGGGCCCCTAGAAAAGAGCGCTGCTTTATACCAGAAAGACTGGAGAGCAACAACATTCGGTGTGCGTTGAATTCACAAAAACCCCGTTTTCCGGGCTCCGAGCGCCTTGGACAAAGGCTATCGTCGATGCCGACCGCTCGTCGCAGAGAATCGGTCATCGAGTCAATCCGGGGTTTTGCACAACCGCCGCACAGCAAAATCAGGCGCCTATAGTCACCTCAAAATGAAAAAGGGGATAGTCATTTGCAAAAGAGCCCACTAGGGTAAGACTTTTCCAGACTGCACTTGCAGATGGGCCTTCGATCTGTAAAGGAACCGACCATGCGCCTCGCTGCCCTACCGCTGTTGCTCGCCCCGCTCCTGCTGAGCCCACAGGCCTTTGCTGCCGCCTTGAGCGTCTGCACCGAGGCAAGCCCTGAAGGGTTCGACGTGGTGCAGTACAACTCGCTGACCACCACCAACGCTTCGGCCGATGTGCTGATGAACCGCCTGGTGGACTTCGACACGGCCAGCGGCAAGGTGGTCGCCAGCCTCGCCGACAGCTGGGAAGTCAGCCCCGACGGCCTGACTTATGTCTTCAAGTTGCACCCGCAGGTGAAATTCCATCGCACCGAGTACTTCACCCCAGCGCGGGACCTGAGCGCCGAAGACGTGATTTTCAGCTTCGACCGCATGCTCGACCCGGCCAATGCGTGGCACAAAGTCGCCCAGAGTGGCTTCCCCCATGCGCAATCGATGCAGTTGCCTGCACTGATCAAGAAGATCGACGCTCTTGACCCGCAGACCGTGCGCTTCACCCTCGACCACCCGGACTCGACCTTCCTGGCGACCCTGAGCATGGGTTTTGCCTCGATCTATTCGGCCGAATACGCCGACAAACTGATGAAGGCTGGCACGCCGGAAAAACTCAACAGCCAACCTATCGGCACGGGGCCGTTCGTATTCACCCGCTTCCAGAAGGACGCCTCGGTTCGCTACAAAGCCAACCCCGACTACTTCGGCGGCAAACCCTCCGTAGATCCGTTGATCTTTGCCATCACGCCGGACGCCAACGTACGCTTGCAGAAGTTGCGTCGCAATGAATGCCAGATCGCCCTGTCACCCAAGCCCCTGGACGTACAGGAAGCGCTGAAAGAGCCGACCCTGAAAGTCGAAAAGACTGACGCGTTCATGACCGCATTCGTCGGCATCAACAGCCAGCATCCGCCGCTGGACAAGCCAGAAGTGCGTCAGGCCATCAATCTCGCCTTCGACAAGGCCAATTACGTCAAAGCGGTGTTCGAAGACACCGCAGAAGCGGCCAACGGTCCGTATCCGCCGAACACCTGGAGCTACGCGAAAAGCCTCCCGGGTTATCCGCATGACATCGCCAAGGCCAAGGCGCTGATGGCCAAGGCCGGGCTCAAGGACGGCTTCCAGACCACCATCTGGACCCGCCCTTCCGGCAGCCTGCTCAATCCCAACCCAAGCCTCGGCGCTCAACTGCTGCAGTCCGACCTCGCGGAAATCGGCATTCAGGCCGAAATCCGCGTGATCGAATGGGGCGAGCTGATCCGCCGCGCCAAGGCTGGTGAACACGACTTGCTGTTCATGGGCTGGGCCGGCGACAACGGTGACCCGGACAACTTCCTCACGCCGCAGTTTTCCTGCGCCGCGGTCAAGTCCGGGACCAATTTCGCCCGTTACTGCAACCAGGACCTGGACAAGCTGATCAGCGCTGGCAAGACCACCGGCGAGCAAGGTGTGCGCAGCAAGCTCTACGAGCAGGCCCAGGCGCAGATCCAGCAGCAGGCGCTGTGGCTACCGCTGGCCCACCCGACGGCCTTCGCCCTGACGCGCAAGGATGTCGAGGGGTACTCGGTCAGCCCGTTTGGCCGGCAGGATTACTCGAAGGTGAACTTCAAGTAATCCACCTCAACACAAAACCCTGTAGGAGCGAGCTTGCTCGCGATGGTCGTGAACGATAACGCGGGAAGCCAGACACCCCGCAGCGCTCTCGGGCTTATCTCGAGCAAGCTCGCTCCTACAGGGGCCATGCGCTACATCCACCCATACTCAGCCATCGACAACGGGTCGCCGTCACCGATGATGAAATGGTCGAGGATCCGCACGTCAATCAACTCCAGAGCCTTTTGCAGGCGCTTGGTCAACACCCGGTCGGACTGACTGGGGTCGGGGCTGCCCGATGGATGGTTGTGACAGAGGATCAATGCCGCTGCGTTGTTGGCCAAGGCGCGCTTGACCACCTCTCGCGGATGTACGCTGGTGTTGTCGATAGAGCCGCGAAACAGCGTCTCAAACGCCAGTACTTGGTGCCTGGAGTCGAGAAACAGGCAACCGAACACCTCGTGTGGCTCGTGGCGCAGCATCGACTTCAGGTACTCGCGAACCGCGTGAGGATTCTCCAGGGCCGATTTTTGGCGCGCACGCTCGGCCAGATGACGCCTGCTCATTTCTTGCGCAGCCTGCAAATGTGCAAATTTCGCCGGCCCAAGCCCCAACTGCTTGCTGAACGTTTCCTGATCGGCCTCAAGCAGCAAACGCAGGCTGCCAAACTGATTCAACAGGTGTCGCGCCAAATCCACAGCGCTTTTACCTACCACGCCTGTACGTAAAAAGATCGCCAGCAATTCGGCGTCCGAAAGACTTCCCGCGCCCTGTTCAAGCAACCTCTCCCGCGGCCGCTCCGCCGCCGGCCAATCGCGAATACTCATAGCACCTCCCTGTCTGTGGGCGCCGCTGTTCCGTAGCGGTCGCTGTGATATCGTAGCCCATCTTTTTTGCGGGCGAATTCATCCTGGGGAGGGGGTTTCGCCACGTATGTCACCAACGAATTGAAAGGCAGGCCTATGCAGCGGCTGTATCGGAAACGCATTGTTCTGGGCGTCGGCGGCGGTATCGCTGCCTACAAGAGCGCCGACCTGGTTCGCCGCCTGATCGATCAGGGCGCCGAAGTGCGCGTGGTCATGACCCGGGGCGGTGCAGAGTTCATCACCCCGCTGACCATGCAGGCCCTGTCCGGGCACCCAGTCCACCTGGACCTGCTGGACCCGGCGGCCGAAGCGGCCATGGGCCACATCGAACTGGCCAAATGGGCCGATCTGGTGCTGATCGCCCCCGCCACGGCGGACCTGATCGCCCGTCTGGCCCAAGGTATCGCCAACGACCTGCTGACAACCCTGGTGCTGGCCACTGACGCCGTAGTCGCCGTTGCCCCGGCCATGAACCAGGCCATGTGGCGCGACCCGGCGACCCAGGCCAACCTGCAACTCCTTGAAAGTCGCGGCCTGAAGAGCTTCGGCCCGGCCTCCGGCAGCCAGGCCTGTGGCGACGTCGGCATGGGCCGCATGCTCGAAGCCACTGACCTCGCCCAATGCGCCGCCGACTGCTTCCAGCGTCAGGCATTGACCGGCAAACACGTGCTGATCACCGCCGGCCCGACCCAGGAAAACATCGACCCGGTGCGCTACATCACCAACCACAGCTCCGGGAAAATGGGCTTTGCCCTGGCCGAAGCCGCCGTGGAAGCCGGTGCCCGCGTGACCCTGATCACCGGCCCCGTGCACCTGCCGACCCCGGATCGCGTTACCCGCATCGACGTGGTCAGCGCCCGCGACATGCTGGCCGCCTGCGAAGCGGCGATCCCTTGCGACCTGTTCATCGCCTCGGCAGCCGTCGCGGATTACCGCCCGGAAGTCGTCGCCCCACAGAAACTCAAGAAAGATCCTACGAACGGCGACGGCTTGTTGCTGCAGATGGTGCGTAACCCGGACATCCTGGCCACCATCGCCACCCGTCCCGACCGTCCGTTCAGTGTCGGTTTCGCCGCCGAGACCGAAAACCTGCTCGATTACGCTGCGCGCAAGTTGAAAGACAAGAACCTCGATTTGATCGTCGCCAACGACGTCGCCAACCCGAGCATTGGCTTCAACAGCGAAGAAAATGCCTGCAGCGTCATCGACCGTGAGCTTCACGCCACACTTTTCGCCCAGACCAGCAAGAGCAAGATTGCTCGCCAGCTGATCACTTTTATCGCCGAACGTCTGAACCAGGTTTAATTTACATGCACGCTTTGCAAGCCAAGATCCTCGACCCCCGCATCGGTACCGAATTCCCGCTGCCGCAATACGCCACACCAGGCTCCGCCGGCCTCGACCTGCGCGCCATGCTGGAACAGGACACCGTGATCAAGCCGGGTGAAACCGTGCTGATCCCCACCGGCCTGTCGGTCTATATCGGTGATCCGAACCTGGCGGCGCTGATTCTGCCGCGCTCCGGCATGGGCCATAAGCACGGCATCGTTCTGGGCAACCTGGTGGGGTTGATCGACTCCGACTACCAGGGCCCATTGATGGTCTCCTGCTGGAACCGCGGCCAGACCGAATTCACCATGCCGGTCGGTGAGCGCCTGGCGCAACTGGTGCTGGTGCCGGTGGTGCAGGCTCACTTCGAGATGGTTGAAGAGTTTGTTGAAACCGAGCGTGGCACTGGTGGCTTCGGCCATACCGGTACTCGTTGATTCGAGAGCGATGCATTGTGGTGAGCGGGGCCTGCTCTCTCACCACAAAATTCAAATTGTCATCTGCAAGGTTTAGCTCCGGAAATCAAGGCATTGCCCGGCCAAACCCTTGCCGCCGGGGGCGTCATGGCCCTTTCACACCACGAACTCTCTGTGGAAAACGCCGTCATACCCTTCAGTTTGAACCTGTTGCCGAATGAATCGGCGGCCTGTCCAGCCACTTTCGAGATGGAGCATTTCCACAGATGAACACCCCGGCCAAAATCGCACCCAAGTTCCCTGACAGTATCTTCCGCGCCTACGACATCCGCGGCACCGTCCCGGAATTCCTGAACGCTGAAACTGCTTACTGGATTGGCCGCGCTGTCGGTTCCCAAAGCCTGGCCCAGGGCGAACCGAACGTTTGCGTCGGTCGCGACGGCCGCTTGTCCGGCCCGGAACTGGTCGCGCAACTGATCAAAGGCATCGCCGACAGCGGCTGCCACGTCAGTGATGTCGGCCTGGTCCCGACGCCGGCGCTCTACTACGCCGCCAACGTACTCGCCGGCAAATCCGGCGTGATGCTCACTGGCAGCCACAACCCGTCGAACTACAACGGGTTCAAGATCGTCATTGCTGGCGACACCCTGGCCAACGAACAGATCCAGGCCCTGCACGACCGCCTCAAGACCAACGACCTGAGCAGCGGCCAGGGCAGCATCACCCAGGTCGAGATCCTCGAGCGCTACAACAACGAAATCGTCCAGGACATCAAGCTGGCCCGTCGCCTGAAAGTGGTCGTCGACTGCGGCAACGGCGCGGCCGGCGTGATCGCCCCGCAATTGATCGAAGCGCTGAACTGCGAAGTCATCCCGCTGTTCTGCGAAGTGGATGGCAACTTCCCGAACCACCACCCGGACCCGGGCAAGCCTGAAAACCTCGTGGACCTGATCGCCAAGGTCAAGGAAACCAACGCAGACATCGGCCTGGCCTTCGACGGCGATGGCGACCGCGTCGGCGTGGTGACCAACACCGGCAGCATCGTCTACCCGGACCGCCTGCTGATGCTGTTCGCCCGTGACGTGGTGGCGCGCAACCCCGGCGCCGAGATCATCTTCGACGTCAAATGCACCCGCCGCCTGATTCCACTGATCAAGGAGTACGGCGGCCGGTCGTTGATGTGGAAGACCGGTCACTCGTTGATCAAAAAGAAAATGAAACAATCCGGCGCCCTGCTGGCCGGCGAAATGAGCGGGCACATCTTCTTCAAGGAGCGCTGGTTCGGTTTCGACGATGGTATTTACAGCGCCGCGCGGTTGCTGGAAATCCTCAGCAAGGAAAAATCTTCGGCCGAAGAGCTGTTTGCGACCTTCCCGAACGATATTTCTACGCCGGAAATCAATATCCATGTGACCGAAGAGAGCAAATTCAGCATCATTGATGCATTGCACGATGCGCAGTGGGGCGCAGGCGCCGACCTGACCACCATTGACGGCGTGCGAGTCGACTACGCCAAAGGCTGGGGCCTGGTACGCGCATCCAACACCACGCCGGTGCTGGTGCTGCGTTTCGAGGCCGATGACGAGGCTGAATTGCAGCGCATCAAGGACGTATTCAAAGTCCAGTTGAAGCGTGTTGCACCTGATCTCCAACTACCGTTCTGATTCACCCGGAGCCCTGAATGACCCTCGAACGCGAAGCCGCCGCCAACACCGCCAAGGTCCTGTCCGAAGCGTTGCCTTACATCCGCCGATATGTCGGCAAGACCCTGGTGATCAAATACGGCGGCAACGCGATGGAAAGCGAGGAGCTGAAAACCGGCTTCGCCCGCGACATCGTGCTGATGAAGGCCGTGGGCATCAACCCGGTGGTGGTTCACGGCGGCGGCCCGCAAATCGGTGACCTGCTCAAGCGTCTGTCGATCGAAAGCCACTTCGTCGACGGCATGCGCGTCACCGACGCTGCGACCATGGACGTGGTGGAAATGGTCCTGGGCGGCCAGGTCAACAAGGACATCGTCAACCTGATCAACCGTCATGGCGGCAGCGCCATCGGCCTGACCGGTAAAGATGCCGAGCTGATTCGTGCGAAGAAACTCACCGTTACTCGCCAGACCCCGGAGATGACCACCCCGGAAATTATCGACATCGGCCACGTGGGCGAAGTGGTCGGGATCAATACCGACCTGCTGAACCTGCTGGTCAAGGGTGATTTCATTCCGGTGATCGCGCCCATCGGCGTCGGCGCCAACGGCGAGTCGTACAACATCAACGCTGACCTGGTGGCCGGTAAAGTCGCCGAAGCGCTGAAAGCCGAGAAGCTGATGCTGTTGACCAACATTGCCGGCCTGATGGACAAGTCAGGGACGGTCCTGACCGGCCTGACGACCCAGCAGGTTGACGATCTGATCGCCGACGGCACCATCTACGGCGGCATGCTGCCGAAGATCCGTTGCGCACTGGAAGCGGTCCAGGGCGGCGTGGGCAGCTCGCTGATCATTGATGGTCGTGTACCGAATGCGATCCTGCTGGAAATCTTCACGGATACCGGCGTGGGCACCCTGATCAGCAATCGCAAGCGTCCTTAAGCGCTAGCGCATACAAAAAAGACCCCGCTCGGCCTGGCTGAGCGGGGTCTTTTTTTGCGCCGTATTCTCTATGGAAAGCTGTTTTTTTGTGGCGAGGGAGCTTGCTCCCGCTTGAGTGCGCAGCGCTCACAACATTCTTGGGTCTGCTGCGCAGCCCAGCGGGAGCAAGCTCCCTCGCCACACAAGCGCCCCACAGGGAATAGCGATTAAACGCCGAACTGGGCGCGGTACGCTTCCACGGCAGGCAGATGCTGCTTGAGCTGCGGATCGTCAGCGAGGAATTCCAGCACCTGGTTGAGCGACACAATGCTGATGACCGGGATGCCGAAGTCACGCTCGACTTCCTGGATGGCCGACAGCTCACCGTTGCCTCGCTCCTGACGGTTCAGGGCGATCAGTACACCGGCGGCCTTGGCGCCGTCCTGGGAGGCGATGATCTGCATCACTTCACGAATCGCGGTGCCGGCGGTGATCACGTCGTCGATGATCAACACGTCGCCGGTCAGTGGTGCGCCGACCAGGCTGCCGCCTTCGCCATGGGCCTTGGCTTCCTTGCGATTGAAGCACCATGGCAGGTCACGGTTGTGATGCTCGGCCAGGGCCACGGCGGTGGTCGCCGCCAAAGGGATGCCCTTGTAGGCCGGGCCAAACAGCACGTCGAAAGGAATACCGCTCTCGGCAATGGCGGCGGCGTAGAAACGACCCAGCTGCGCCAGGGCCGAACCCGAGTTGAACAGGCCGGCATTGAAGAAGTAAGGACTGGTGCGCCCGGACTTCAGGGTGAACTCACCGAAGCGCAAAACGCCGCGATCGATGGCAAAACGGATGAAATCGCGCTGATACGCTTGCATGAAAAAACCCCAAATACCACGGATTTAGCTAATTAGCTTGACGCCGTGTATCATACACGCACGCGATTTTTGGGGCCATTTATGCGGATCATCAGTGTGAACGTCAATGGTATTCAGGCTGCAGTCGAGCGTGGTTTGCTCAGTTGGCTGCAGGCACAGAATGCCGACGTCATCTGCCTGCAGGACACCCGCGCCTCCGCCTTTGAACTGGACGATCCAGCCTTCCAACTGGATGGATACTTCCTTTATGCCTGCGATGCCGAAGTCCCCGCCCAAGGTGGCGTGGCTTTGTATTCGCGGCTGCAACCGAAGGCTGTCATCAGCGGTCTCGGTTTCGAGACGGCCGACCGCTACGGGCGCTACCTGCAAGCCGATTTCGACAAGGTCAGCATCGCGACCTTGCTGCTCCCTTCGGGGCAGAACGGCGATGAAGACTTGAACCAGAAGTTCAAGCTAATGGACGACTTCGCCCGTTATCTGGATAAACAGCGACGCAAGCGTCGCGAGTACATTTATTGTGGCTCGCTGTACGTGGCGCAACAGAAGCTGGATATCAAGAACTGGCGCGACAGCCAGCAATCCCCGGGCTTCCTGGCACCTGAACGTGCCTGGATGGACGAGATTGTCGGCAACATGGGTTATGTCGACGCCCTGCGGGAAGTCAGCCGTGAAGGCGACCAGTACAGCTGGTGGCCGGACAACGAACAGGCGGAGATGCTCAACCTCGGTTGGCGCTTCGACTATCAACTGCTGACCCCGGGCCTGCGCCGCTTCGTACGCAGCGCACGCCTGCCACGCCAGCCGCGGTTCTCGCAACACGCGCCGCTGATCGTGGACTACGACTGGACGCTGACCATTTAAGCGTCGTTTCGCAGACACAAAAAAGCCGACAGCAATGTCGGCTTTTTTGTGGGCGATTTGCTTTCCTGTAGGAGCGAGCTTGCTCGCGATGGTGTGTCAGTCGACATCAATGTATCTGACCGACCATCGCGAGCAAGCTCGCTCCTACAAGGGAACTTCGCTGTTTATTTGATCAATCGCCAGGTGAACGGATACCGATAAGGCTGCCCTTCATTGGCCTTCACCCCGGCAATGATCGTCAGCACCAGCGCACCGATTGCGATCAGGCCAAACAGGAAGAACCCGATAATCAACAGCATCAACAGGAAGCAGATAGCCGAGGCGATCGCGACGGTGATCTGAAAATTCAGCGCCTCCTTGCCCTGGGCATCGATGAACGGGTCCATCTCGCGCTTCATTTGCCAGAGAATCAGCGGGCCAATGATCGTGCCAAACGGAATCCAGATCCCCAGCAGGGCGGACAGGTGACAGAACATCGCCCACTGACGCACCTCTTGGCTCGGCGTGGGCAGCGGCAGTTGTTCGTCACTCATGGTGTCCTCCTTGCCTGGAGCAGTCCGGTCAGTCGGCCAATGCGGCCTTTTGCAGTTCGAAGATCTCGTTCATGCCTTTCTTCGCCAGCTCAAGCATGGCGTTCAGTTCTTCAGGCTGGAACGGCGCGCCTTCGGCAGTGCCCTGGACTTCGATGAAGCCACCAGCGCTGGTCATCACCACGTTCAGGTCGGTCTCGGCGGCCGAGTCTTCCAGGTAGTCGAGGTCGAGCACAGGCTCCCCCTTGTACATGCCCACGGAAACCGCAGCGATCATCTGCTTGATCGGGTCGCCGCCCTTCAGGCCGCCACGCTTCTTGATGACTTTCAAGGCATCGATCAGCGCAACCATGGAGCCGGTGATCGACGCCGTGCGGGTGCCACCGTCAGCCTGGATCACGTCGCAGTCGACGTACAGGGTAACGTCGCCCAGCTTGGACATGTCCAGCGCAGCGCGCAGGGAGCGACCGATCAGGCGCTGGATTTCCAGGGTGCGGCCGCCTTGCTTGCCACGACTGGCTTCACGCTGGTTACGCTCGCCGGTAGCGCGCGGCAGCATGCCGTACTCGGCCGTCAACCAACCCTGGCCCTGGCCCTTCAGGAAACGCGGTACGCCCGGTTCAACGCTGACGGTGCAGATGACCTTGGTATCACCAAACTCGACCAGCACAGAACCCTCGGCGTGTTTGGTGTAGTTGCGGGTGATGCGGATCGAGCGGAGCTGATCGGCAGCGCGACCACTTGGACGTATCATAGGGAGTACCTGTACTGGGGACGGAAAACTGCGGAGCATTATAGAGCCGACGGCCGTCACTGGGCACTTCTAAAAAATTCCGCCGACGACCGAAGGCTCTGCACCGCACGCCAGCGCGGGCTTGCCGCTCTTTGTCACACCGTGTGTTTGGGCGCACCCGCGCCACTGCGCTACAATCCTGCGCCTTTGCTGCCAGTCGGCTTTAATTCATTGATATCGGATTCCCGGAACCACGGTTCTGCGCCGATCTGCCTTGCGAGGTACCGCCATGGTGCACAGCATGACCGCCTTCGCCCGCGTCGAAAACGCCGGCGTCCAGGGCACCCTGAGCTGGGAACTGCGCTCGGTCAACAGCCGCTACCTGGAACCCCACTTGCGCCTGCCGGAGTCCTTTCGCGACCTCGAGGGGGCTGTTCGTGAAGCCCTGCGCCAGGGCGTATCGCGGGGCAAGCTCGAATGCACCCTGCGTTTCACCGAAGAAAACACCGGCAAGGCGCTGCAAATCGATCAGGAGCGCGCCGCGCAACTGGTCGCCGCCGCCGAAACCATCGCCAGCCTGATCAAAAGCCCGGCAGCGCTGAACCCTCTGGAAGTCCTGGCCTGGCCCGGCGTACTGGTAGGCGACGCCAGCGACCCGCAAGCCTTGAACGCCGAAGCGCTGGCACTGTTCAATCAGGGCCTCAAAGAGCTGAAGGCCGGCCGCGAGCGCGAAGGCGCAGAGCTGGCGCGGCTGATCAACGAGCGCCTGAGCTCCATCGAAGAGGACGTGGTGACCCTGCGCGAACTGGTCCCGCAGATGCTCGCCACCCAGCGCCAGAAAGTCCTCGACCGTTTCGCCGACATGAAGGCCGAGATGGACCCGCAGCGCCTGGAGCAGGAAATGGTCATGCTCGCGCAAAAAAGCGACGTCGCCGAAGAACTGGATCGCCTGAGCACTCACATCATCGAAGTTCGCCGGGTGCTCAAATCCGGCGGCGCTGCCGGTCGGCGCCTGGACTTCCTGATGCAGGAACTCAACCGCGAAGCCAATACACTGGGCTCCAAAGCCTTCGACCCGCGCAGCACCCAGGCTGCGGTCAACCTCAAGGTGTTGATCGAGCAGATGCGCGAACAAGTGCAGAATATTGAGTAAGGCAACCCCGACATGACCCACAGCACTGGCACCCTGTACATCATTTCCGCCCCTTCGGGCGCGGGCAAGAGCAGCCTGGTCAAGGCCCTGACCGACGCCAATCCGGAGATCCGCGTCTCGGTCTCCCACACCACCCGCGCCATGCGCCCCGGTGAAGTGAATGGCGTGAACTATCACTTCGTCGACCGCAGCGAGTTCGTGAAGATGATCGAGCACGGGGACTTCCTCGAGCGCGCCGAAGTGTTCGGCAACCTCTACGGCACCTCGCAAAGCCACCTGCAGCAGACCCTGGACGAAGGCCACGACCTGATTCTGGAAATCGACTGGCAAGGCGCCGAGCAAGTACGCAAGCTGATGCCCCAGGCCCGCTCGATCTTCATTCTGCCGCCGTCATTGCAGGCCCTGCACCAGCGTCTGACCAACCGCGGCCAGGACAGTGACGAAGTCATTGACGGCCGGATGCGCGAAGCCGTCAGCGAAATGAGCCACTACGTCGACTACGACTACCTGATCATCAACGACGATTTCGCCCACGCGCTGCACGATCTGAAGGCGATTTTCCGCGCCAATCAGCTGATCCAGAAGCGTCAGCAGCAGCGTCACGGCAAATTGCTGGCTGAATTGCTCGGTTAATCAGCTCTTCCCAAAACCGCTGCAAGGGCTTTACATTGGCACTTGCAGCGCGTTGAAGGGCTTGGTCAAAAAATCAGCGCTTCCCTAATCGCTGGTGATTTTTTAAACTGTTGAGTCCGCTCGCCCATCCGGGCAGCGCGCATATTGCATTTGCTACGAGGAAGACCATGGCCCGCGTAACCGTTGAAGACTGCCTAGAACACGTGGATAACCGCTTTGAGCTGGTCATGCTCTCTACCAAGCGTGCCCGTCAATTGGCCACCGGCGGCAAAGAGCCGAAAGTAGCATGGGAAAACGACAAGCCTACCGTTGTTGCCCTGCGCGAAATCGCTGAAGGCCTGATCGACTACGCAGCTATCGCCGAAGCCGAAATCGTTGAAGATGAACCGCTTTTTGCTGCTTTCGAGGACGAGTCCAACGAGGCCGTCTAAGCCTATGCCTGGTCGACGTAGCACGGCGCGGGATAAAAGCTTACGGCAGGAGACATCATGCCGAGCATAGACGCCCTCGCCGATCGCTTATCGACCTACCTCGGCAATGACCAGGTCAACCTGGTCCGCCGAGCGTATTTCTACGCCGAACAAGCGCACGACGGCCAACGCCGCCGTAGCGGTGAGGCGTACGTCACGCATCCTCTTGCCGTGGCCAATATTCTTGCCGACATGCATATGGACCATCAGAGCCTGATGGCGGCCATGCTGCATGACGTGATCGAAGACACCGGGATTGCCAAGGAAGCGCTGCAAGCGCAGTTCGGCGAAACCGTGGCCGAACTGGTCGACGGGGTCAGCAAACTGACCCAGATGAACTTCGAGACCAAGGCCGAAGCCCAGGCCGAAAACTTCCAGAAAATGGCCATGGCCATGGCCCGCGACATTCGCGTGATCCTGGTCAAGCTGGCCGACCGCCTGCACAACATGCGCACGCTGGAAGTGCTGTCCGGCGAAAAACGCCGCCGCATCGCCAAAGAAACCCTGGAAATCTATGCGCCCATCGCCAACCGGCTGGGCATGCACGCCATCCGCATAGAGTTCGAAGACCTCGGCTTCAAGGCCATGCACCCGATGCGTTCCGCGCGGATCTACCAGGCGGTCAAACGCGCCCGGGGCAACCGCAAGGAAATCGTCAACAAGATCGAAGAGTCCTTGAGCCACTGCCTGGCCATCGACGGCATCCAGGGCGAGGTCAGCGGTCGCCAGAAACACCTCTACGGCATCTACAAGAAAATGCGCGGCAAGCGCCGGGCCTTCAACGAAATCATGGACGTCTATGCGTTCCGGATCATCGTCGACAAGGTCGATACCTGCTACCGCGTGCTTGGCGCTGTACATAACTTATATAAACCGCTGCCGGGGCGCTTCAAGGATTACATCGCGATCCCCAAGGCCAACGGCTATCAGTCGCTGCACACCACGCTGTTCGGCATGCATGGCGTTCCGATCGAGATCCAGATCCGCACCCGCGAAATGGAAGAGATGGCCAACAACGGCATCGCCGCCCATTGGCTGTACAAATCCAGCGGCGACGAGCAGCCAAAAGGCACTCATGCCCGCGCCCGCCAGTGGGTCAAGGGCGTGCTGGAAATGCAGCAACGCGCCGGCAACTCGCTGGAATTCATCGAGAGCGTGAAGATCGACCTGTTCCCGGACGAGGTCTACGTGTTCACGCCAAAAGGCCGGATCATGGAGCTGCCCAAGGGCTCCACGGCGGTCGATTTCGCCTACGCGGTGCACACCGACGTCGGCAACAGCTGCATTGCCTGCCGGATCAATCGCCGTCTCGCACCGCTGTCCGAACCGCTGCAAAGCGGCTCCACGGTCGAGATTGTCAGCGCTCCCGGCGCGCGGCCGAATCCGGCCTGGCTCAACTTCGTGGTCACCGGCAAGGCACGCACACATATTCGTCACGCGTTGAAACTGCAACGCCGCTCCGAGTCCATCAACCTCGGCGAACGCCTGCTGAACAAGGTTCTCAACGGTTTCGACAGCTCGCTGGAGAAAATCCCGGCCGAGCGCGTCAAGGCCATGCTCGTCGAATACCGCCTCGAACTGATCGAAGATTTGCTCGAAGACATCGGCCTGGGCAATCGCATGGCCTACGTGGTGGCTCGCCGACTGCTCGGCGAAGGCGAACAACTGCCGAGCCCGGAAGGCCCGCTGGCGATTCGCGGTACCGAAGGCCTGGTGCTCAGCTACGCCAAGTGCTGCACGCCGATCCCGGGCGACCCGATTGTCGGCCACTTGTCCGCGGGCAAAGGCATGGTCGTGCACCTGGACAACTGCCGCAACATCAGCGAAATCCGTCACAACCCGGAAAAATGCATCCAGCTCTCGTGGGCCAAGGATGTCACCGGCGAATTCAACGTCGAGCTGCGCGTCGAGCTGGAACACCAGCGCGGCCTGATCGCCCTGCTGGCCAGCAGCGTTAACGCCGCCGACGGCAACATCGAGAAAATCAGCATGGACGAACGCGATGGTCGCATCAGCGTGGTCCAGTTGGTGGTCAGCGTGCACGATCGCGTGCACCTGGCCCGCGTGATCAAGAAACTGCGCGCCCTGACCGGGGTGACTCGCATCACCCGCATGCGCGCCTAATCCCGACCTTACAAGGAGTCCTACATGACCAAGACTGTTATCACCAGCGACAAGGCCCCGGCCGCCATCGGTACTTACTCCCAGGCGATCAAGGCTGGCAACACCGTTTACATGTCGGGTCAGATTCCCCTGGACCCAAAAACCATGGAACTGGTTGAAGGCTTCGAAGCCCAGACCGTCCAGGTGTTCGAGAACCTCAAGGCCGTGGCTGAAGCCGCCGGCGGCTCGTTCAAGGACATCGTCAAGCTGAACATCTTCCTCACCGACCTGAGCCACTTCGCCAAAGTCAACGAGATCATGGGCAAGTACTTCGACCAGCCTTACCCTGCCCGCGCCGCCATCGGCGTAGCAGCCCTGCCTAAGGGTTCGCAGGTTGAAATGGATGCCATCCTGGTCATCGAGTAATGCGTACGGCGCAGCCCGGGGCTGCGCCGACTGCTCTGCTGTAAAGAAGCTTGAAAGGATTCCACCATGCGCAACGCGCTTGCTCTCTCGCTGCTCGCCCTGCTCCTGGGCGGATGTGCCAGCAACCCTGCGGACCGTGATATCAGCGGCACCTGGATCAACCAGGTGGCGATCGATGCTGCCGCCAAGGGCGTCCCCCTGCGCGAAGCGCTCCAGGCCTATGGCCCGAACCTGGAATGGGACATCAACACCAAGGCCGGTCAGGCCCGCTACACCAACGGTTTTGAAAACGTCGACGGCAAGCTTTCGGGTGAAGAATCCGGCGCCTGGAAAGTCGACTTTTATGGCAGCTCGGCCAGCGAGCTCAAGCGTGACGGCAAGCAATTGAGCCAGGCCGCCAGCGACAACGAGCCCGAACAGGTCTTCGACCGCACTCAGATCCCGGCGCCCGAGGGCGCTCCGATCGGTGCCAGTTTCGAACGCGCACTGTATTCAGCCTACCTGGGCGGCGGCTGGACTATCGCCAGCGGCCCCGGCGAAGGCAGCACGGTTCAATTCCAGGCCGACGGCCAGGTGACCGGCTTGCCGGGTAGCGATCGCTATGCGCTGTGCCTGGCAGGCGATTGCGCATCCATGAGCGGCGGCAATGACAACATGTGGCTGCAACTCAATGGCCAGGGCAACGCCTGGATCTTTGCGCGCAAGGGAAAGGAGCTGGAGATTTTCCAGGCCGTGAACACGGCACAGGCAGACGAGATGCCCTCGTTCACCCCGGGTGAGCGCAAGTGGTTGCTTGAGAAGCAGTAAGCAACGCACAACCCCCTGTGGGAGCGGGCTTGCTCGCGAAAGCGGTGTAACAGCCAACAGAGATGTTGAATGTTGCGCCCCCTTCGCGAGCAAGCCCGCTCCCACAGTTGCTTCCGAGTGCCTGAACGTCAGCAGCGCCCCTCAAGAATCGCCGCATACCCCTCGCGAAAACTCGGGTACTTCGGCGTCCAGCCCAAGGCCTTCGCCCGCGCATTGCTGCAACGCTTGCTACCCGTACGACGCACAGTGGCTTCGTCGTCCCATTCGGTCACACCCAGATACCCGCGCAACCAGCCCACCACATCCGCCAGCGCTGCCGGCTCGTCATCGACACCGATGTAGACATCATCCAGCGCCACGCCACGTCGATCCGCCTCAAGCAGGCAAGCCATCAACCCTGCGGCATCGTCCGCATGAATCCGGTTGGCATACAACGGTGGCTCGACCGCTACGCGATAACCCCGGCGCACCTGGGTCAGGAGCCATTCGCGGCCGGGGCCGTAAATGCCGGTCAAACGCACAACACTGGCCGGGATACCGCTCTTGAGCGCGAGTTGCTCGGCTTCGAGCATCACACGTCCGGAATAACCCCCCGCCACCGCCGGCGAAGCTTCGTCGACCCATTCGCCTTCCTGCTGCCCATAAACACTGCTGCTGGACACGAATAGCAGGCGATTGGGCACCTGCCCGTAGTCGTTCAGCCACTCCAGCACATGCTCCAGTCCCTGGACATAGGCAGCCTGGTAACCGGCCTCGTCGTGATCGGTGGCCGCCGCGCAATACACCAGGTAATCCACGGCGCCGATCGGCCAGGTGGCCGGGCAGTCCTTGTTGAACAAATCACCGGCAACGCCGATGACGCCCTCGGGCAGGCGTGAAACATCGCGTCGCAGACCATGAACCTCCCACCCTGCCGCCAGCAGTTGTGTGGCCAGGCGGCTGCCGACATCACCGCAGCCGGCGATCAAAACAGTAGGCGCAGACATCAGAAAACTCCCATCGCAAAGGCAGAGACTAGCGCCGGCAATAGACAGGCGGCTAGCAATGCAGGAAAAAAAGAGACTCTATTACTTCTGTTAACAAGAATTACTTGCAATAATACGCGCCACTTTTGTTCTCGGCCCTTCGAGGCCTGGAAGAACATCACCCGTTTATTCTCTCAGGTCCGGCCAGCATGACACGCAATCATTTCCCCGCTTCGCCAACCAAACGACCTCGCGCCTGGAGCGCAGTGGCCGCCCTGCTCCTCAGCCTGATGCTCGCGCCAGTCGCCGCTTTCGCCGACGCCCAGGCGCCAGCGACTCCAGCCGCCGCAGCACCTGCCCCGGCCGACCACGCCGCCCCGGCCGTTGCTCCGGCCGCGACCGACCCTGCCCAGGCAGCACCGGCAGAAACCCTGGGTGAAGACGTTCCTGAAGTCCTCGAAGCCGACAACACCCTGGGCATGGCCCATGACCTGTCGCCGTGGGGCATGTACCAGAATGCCGATATCATCGTGAAAATCGTGATGATCGGCCTGGCCATCGCCTCAATCATCACCTGGACCATCTGGATCGCCAAGGGCCTTGAGCTGATGGGCGCCAAGCGTCGCCTGCGTGGTGAAATCGCCCAACTGAAAAAATCCGCTTCCCTTAAGGAAGCCAGCGCCACGGCGGCGAAGGAAGGCACCCTTGCCAACCTGCTGGTACACGACGCTCTCGAAGAGATGCGCCTGTCGGTTAACAGCCGCGAGAAAGAAGGCATCAAGGAACGCGTCAGCTTCCGTCTGGAGCGCTTGGTCGCCGCTTGTGGCCGCAACATGAGCAGTGGCACTGGCGTGCTGGCTACCATCGGTTCCACCGCGCCGTTCGTCGGCCTGTTCGGCACCGTGTGGGGCATCATGAACAGCTTCATCGGCATCGCCAAAACCCAGACCACCAACCTCGCCGTCGTCGCTCCCGGCATCGCCGAAGCCCTGCTGGCCACCGCTCTGGGCCTGGTTGCCGCGATTCCTGCGGTCGTGATCTACAACGTCTTCGCCCGCTCCATCGCCGGTTACAAAGCCCAGGTGTCCGACGCGTCGGCACAGGTCCTGCTGCTGGTCAGCCGCGACCTCGACCACCAGCCTGAGCGCAGCTCGCAACCGCACATGGTGAAAGTGGGGTAATCGGCCATGGGCCTGCATTTGAAAGAAGGCGCAGACGACGATCTGGCCGAGAACCACGAAATCAACGTCACGCCGTTCATCGACGTGATGCTGGTGCTGTTGATCATCTTCATGGTGGCCGCTCCGCTGGCCACCGTGGACATCAAGGTCGACCTGCCTGCCTCGACCGCCAAACCGGCGCCGCGGCCAGAGAAACCGGTGTTCCTCAGCGTCAAGGCTGACCAGCGCCTGTTCCTCGGCGAAGACGAAGTGAAGGCTGAAGCACTTGGCGCCACGCTCGACGCCAGGACCCAGGGCAAGAAAGACACGACGATCTTCTTCCAGGCCGACAAAGGTGTGGATTACGGTGACCTGATGAGCGTGATGGATAACCTGCGCTCTGCCGGCTACCTGAAAGTGGGTCTGGTCGGTCTCGAGTCGGCAGTCAAGAAATGATCACGACGCGCCATAAGCTGACGCGTTACAGCGGTAGCCTGGCCGTGGTGCTGGGCGTTCACGCGCTGGCCATTGCGCTGGCGCTGAACTGGTCCGCCCGTCCACCCATCGAATTGCCTCCCCAGGCAATGCTGGTCGAACTGGCACCGGTTCCAGCCCCGCCACCGCCTGCTCCGCCGAAGGTCGTCACCCCGCCGCAGCCACCGGCCCCGGTTGAAGAACTGCCGATACCCAAGCTCGCTGAAGCGCCGAAAGCTGAAATTGCCGTGCCAAAGCCGGTCAAACCCAAGCCGAAGCCGCAGCCGCCCAAACCGGTAGAGAAGAAACCTGATCCGCCGAAGGAAAAACCGGCCGAAGAGAAACCTGCCGAAACGCAGCAGACTCAGGCGCCAACGCAGAAATCCGCCCAGCCTGCGCCCGGCCCTTCGCCAGCTCAACTGGCGGCCAAGGCCAGCTGGCAAGGCACGTTGCTGGCGCACCTGCAGAAGTACAAAAAGTACCCGGCCAGTGCACAGGCGCGGGGCAAGGAAGGCATGAACCGTCTGCGTTTCGTCGTGGACGCCGAAGGCAATGTGCTGTCGTTTGAGCTGGTAGGCGCCTCGGGTACTGCCGATCTGGACCGGGCCACCCTGGAAATGATCCGCCGCGCCCAACCGCTGCCCAAGCCACCGGCCGACATGCTGACCAATGGCTCCATCGAAATCGTTGCACCGTTTGTGTATTCGCTGGAAAAGCGCAGACGCTAAAAATGTGGGAGCGGGCTTGCTCGCGAAGACGGTAAATCATTCGACATTGATGTTGCCTGAAGCACCGCTTTCGCGAGCAAGCCCGCTCCCACAGGGTTGTGCGCCAAGCCAAAAAGGCACCGAAAGGTGCCTTTTGCTTATCTACCAGCGGCAAACCGGCATTGCCCGGTGTCACTCGACGTACCCAGTCTGATAACGTGCGTCTATCGATTGCAGCCGGTATGCTTGGCCCGCAACTTCATGGACGCTTGCTATGACCCTCACAGAATTACGCTACATCGTTACCCTCGCCCAAGAGCAGCACTTCGGCCATGCGGCCGAGCGTTGCCACGTCAGTCAGCCGACCCTGTCGGTGGGCGTGAAAAAGCTTGAAGACGAACTCGGTGTGCTGATTTTCGAGCGCAGCAAAAGCGCCGTGCGCCTGACTCCGGTCGGCGAAGGCATCGTCGCCCAGGCGCAAAAGGTATTGGAACAAGCCCAGGGCATCCGCGAACTGGCCCAGGCCGGCAAGAACCAGCTGACCGCCCCGCTGAAAGTCGGCGCAATCTACACCGTCGGACCCTACCTGTTCCCGCACCTGATCCCACAACTGCACCGGGTCGCCCCGCAGATGCCGTTGTACATCGAAGAAAACTTCACCCACGTGCTGCGCGACAAACTGCGCAACGGCGAACTCGACGCGATCATCATCGCCCTGCCGTTCAATGAAGCCGACGTGCTGACCCTGCAACTCTACGACGAGCCGTTCTACGTGCTGATGCCGGCCCAGCACCCGTGGACACAAAAAGAGTCCATCGACGCCAGCCTGCTCAACGACAAGAGCCTGCTGCTGCTCGGCGAAGGCCACTGCTTTCGCGACCAGGTACTGGAGGCCTGCCCGACCCTGACCAAAGGCAACGATGGTGCCAAGCACACCACGGTGGAATCCAGCTCCCTGGAAACCATCCGCCACATGGTCGCCTCTGGTCTGGGTATTTCTATCCTGCCGTTGTCGGCGGTCGACAGCCATCACTACGCTCCCGGCGTAATCGAAGTGCGCCCACTCTCGGCTCCGGTGCCTTTCCGCACCGTGGCCATTGCCTGGCGCGCCAGCTTCCCGCGCCCGAAAGCGATTGAAATCCTCGCTGACTCCATTCGTCTTTGCTCGGTGGCCAAGCCAGCGGCGCAAGTCGCTGCGGGCTAAGCAACAGTCATGAGCGAGTTGTCGCAAGTGTCGGTGACGGCACTCAAGGGTGTCGGTGAAGCCATGGCCGAGAAACTGGCCAAGGTCGGCCTGGAGAACCTCCAGGACGTGTTGTTTCACCTGCCGCTGCGTTACCAGGACCGCACCCGTGTTGTCCCGATTGGCGCATTGCGACCCGGTCAGGATGCGGTCATCGAAGGCACCGTCAGCGGTGCCGATGTGGTCATGGGTCGTCGGCGCAGCCTCGTGGTGCGTTTGCAGGACGGTACCGGCGGGCTCAGCTTGCGCTTCTACCATTTCAGCAACGCGCAGAAAGAAGGCCTCAAGCGCGGCACGCGGATTCGCTGCTACGGCGAGGCACGGCCTGGTGCTTCGGGGCTTGAGATCTACCACCCGGAATACCGCGCAATCACTGGCGACGAACCGCCGCCGGTGGATGAAACCCTGACCCCGGTCTACCCGCTCACCGAAGGCCTGACCCAACAGCGCTTGCGCCAGTTGTGCATGCAGACCCTCACCCTCCTCGGTCCCAGCAGCCTGCCCGATTGGCTGCCGAACGAACTGGCCCGGGACTACCAACTGGCGCCGCTGGCCGATGCGATCCGCTATTTGCACAACCCGCCCGCCGATGCCGACGTCGATGAACTGGCCCTCGGTCACCATTGGGCGCAGCACCGTCTGGCCTTCGAAGAACTGCTGACCCATCAACTGTCACAACAGCGCCTGCGCGAAAGCATGCGCTCTCTGCGCGCGCCAGCGATGCCCAAGGCCACGCAACTGCCAGCCAAGTACCTGGCCAATCTCGGCTTCAACCCGACCGGTGCCCAGCAACGGGTCGGCAACGAAATCGCTTATGACCTCAGCCAGCACGAACCGATGCTGCGACTGATCCAGGGTGACGTTGGCGCCGGTAAAACCGTGGTCGCCGCGCTCGCTGCACTGCAAGCGTTGGAAGCTGGTTATCAGGTCGCCTTGATGGCGCCCACCGAAATTCTCGCTGAGCAGCATTTCATCACCTTCAAGCGTTGGCTCGAACCGCTGGGCATCGAAGTCGCGTGGCTCGCCGGCAAGCTCAAGGGCAAGAACCGCCTGGCCGCGCTGGAGCAAATCGCCAGCGGTACACAGATGGTGGTCGGCACCCACGCGCTGTTCCAGGAGGAAGTGCAATTCAAGAACCTGGCGCTGGTGATCATCGACGAACAGCACCGCTTCGGCGTGCAGCAGCGCCTGGCCTTGCGGCAGAAAGGCGTCGGCGGGCGCATGTGCCCGCATCAACTGATCATGACCGCCACGCCGATCCCGCGCACGCTGGCGATGAGTGCCTACGCCGATCTCGACACCTCGATCCTCGACGAATTGCCCCCCGGCCGAACTCCGGTCAACACCGTACTGATCACCGACACCCGGCGGGTCGAAGTCATCGAACGGGTGCGTAGCGCTTGCGCCGAAGGGCGTCAGGCTTATTGGGTATGCACGCTGATCGAAGAGTCGGAAGAGCTGACCTGCCAGGCCGCCGAAACCACCTACGAAGACCTCACCGCCGCCCTCGGCGAGTTGAAGGTCGGACTGATCCACGGCCGCATGAAACCTGCGGAAAAAGCCGCGGTGATGGCCGAATTCAAGGCCGGCAACCTGCAACTGCTGGTCGCGACCACGGTGATCGAAGTCGGCGTGGACGTGCCCAACGCCAGCCTGATGATCATCGAGAACCCCGAACGCCTGGGTCTGGCGCAACTGCACCAGTTGCGCGGCCGCGTCGGCCGGGGCAGCGCCGTCAGCCATTGCGTGCTGCTCTACCATCCGCCGCTGTCGCAGATCGGCCGCCAGCGCCTGGGCATCATGCGTGAAACCAACGATGGTTTCGTCATCGCCGAAAAAGACCTGGAATTGCGCGGTCCCGGCGAAATGCTTGGTACCCGGCAAACCGGCCTGCTTCAGTTCAAGGTCGCCGACCTGATGCGCGATGCCGATCTGCTGCCCGCCGTACGGGATGCCGCCCAGGCATTGCTCGAGCGCTGGCCGACTCATGTCAGCCCGCTACTCGACCGCTGGCTGCGTCATGGCCAACAATACGGTCAAGTGTGACAACCGTCACAGTTTCTGAGGCGTGGCCCCAAGCAAGCTGGTTATACTCCTGCAATTGTTTAAGTACGGATACAGACCATGACCGAAGTTGCCTTCGCACCCGACACCCCGCACGCTCCGTCGGTTATTCGGCTGATGCTGGGCAAGTTGGGCATCGCCTACGAAGAAGTGCTGGACCATCACGGCCTCAATGCCGCGCGCAAAGTGCAGGCCGTTCTACTCGATGACAGCGTAGGCGCACTGATGGTGCTGTTCCCGCAGAGCCAATTGCTGGACCTCAATCGTCTCACTGAACTCACCGGTCGCCGCCTCACCGCCGTACCGACCGAACGCCTGACGAAAATGCTCGGCAAGCACAATCTCAGCTTGCTGCCAGGCCTGCCCGCGCTGACCAGTTCACCGTGCCTGTACGACGAAAGCCTGCTGCGCGAGCCGAAGTTGCTGATCAACTCCGGTGAGCCGGGCGTGCTGCTGGAAATCTCCAGCGAAGACTTCAAGACGACCATGCTGACCAAGGCCAGTGCCGCCAATTTTGGCGAAAACCTGAGCAGCATTCGCCCGAACCTTGATCGCCCCGATGATGACCGCCAGGAAATCACCCAGGCCGTTCAAGCATTCACCGCACGACGCATCCAGCAACGACTGGAAGCGACCATCGAAATTCCGCCGCTGGCTGAAACCGCACAGAAAATCATCAAGCTGCGTGTCGACCCCAACGCCACCATCGACGACATCACCGGCGTGGTCGAAACCGACCCGGCGCTGGCTGCACAAGTGGTGAGCTGGGCGGCATCTCCGTACTACGCCTCGCCGGGCAAGATCCGCTCAGTGGAAGACGCCATCGTCCGCGTGCTGGGCTTCGACCTGGTGATCAACCTGGCGCTGGGCCTGGCCCTGGGTAAAACCCTGAGCCTGCCCAAGGACCACCCGCAACACTCCACGCCGTACTGGCAGCAATCGATCTATACCGCAGCCGTCATCGAAGGCCTGACCCGCGCCATGCCTCGCGCCCAGCGACCGGAAGCCGGCCTGACCTATCTGGCCGGCCTGCTGCACAACTTCGGCTACCTGCTGCTGGCCCACGTGTTCCCGCCGCACTTCTCGCTGATCTGCCGCCACCTGGAGGTCAACCCGCACCTGTGCCACAGCTTTGTGGAACAACACCTGCTGGGCATCAGCCGGGAACAGATCGGCTCGTGGCTGATGCGTTACTGGGACATGCCCGAAGAACTGGCCACCGCCCTGCGCTTCCAGCACGATCCACACTACGACGGCGACTTCGCTGAGTACCCGAACCTGGTGTGCCTGTCGGTACGCCTGCTGCGCAGCCGCGGCATCGGCTCCGGCCCGGACGAAGACATCCCGGACGAACTGTTGGAACGCCTCGGCCTGAGCCGTGAAAAAGCCAACGACGTGGTCAGCAAGGTTCTGGAAGCCGAAGTGCTGCTGCGCGAACTGGCCTCGCAATTCACTCAAGGCTGAAAAGCACCGCGGGCAAGACACGCTCCTACAGGGATCACATGAATGCTGTAGGAGCGGGCTTGCCCGCGAAGGTCGTCAACAATGACGCGTGCATCCTGGATAAACGCGGGGTACTTGAGTTTCTCGCGAGCAAGCTCGCTCCTACGCCTTCTTCGGCTTCAAATACTTGGTCAGCCCCTGGAACCAGATCACCAGCGCCGGGTTGCCCTTGATCTGGATCGACTTATCCTGAATCCCCGTCATGAATGCCAATTGCTTGTTCTTCGCCTGCATCGTGGCAAAGCCATAAGCCGCATCTTTGAAGGCAATCGCAAACGCAGGCTCGGCATGCACACCCGAGTGACTGGTGATGCGCTGGTCCTTCACGCCGAAATGCCGAGCCACCTTCCCGTCCAGGGTTTGCAGCTGAAACACCAGGTCCTTGTCGCCCAACTGCTGCTGAAACGCCGGATTGGTCCGGCTGGCCTTACCCATCAACAAACCCAGCATCCACAGCAGAAAACGAAATTTCATGCGCACAGCCTCGAAAGAAAAATAAACGGCGAGGGCAGTGTAACGGCTAAAACATAGAACGCCACCATCTGCTTTATTTCGGAGAAGATGCTGCAATTTTTGACGCTGATGACTACCAAGTCATTGACGAAGCTTCTGCACGCGAGACTTCCGAAGGCTGTGTTTTTCCAGGCGCTTACACATTATCAGGAGCGTCGACCCCATCAAGAACCCGACAAATTCACTCACCATGACACTCTCCGACGCCCCTGCCAGGTTAAAGATCCGTGCGCGGAAGGCTCTGTCGCGTTCCTGCGCACGGCTTATGTCAGGTCACTTCATTCGCATAGCCAGAAGGCCGGTTGGCCGTTACGCGGTCACCATGTAGCGATAACTCACATTGGTCAGCCGCCCATGAATAGCCAGCATCACCTCGGACGCGCCAAGAGTGTTGGTCGGCAAATGCACATAGCGCCGGTTTTCATCCAGATACGCACCTGGACTACCCACGATATCGACACCGCCCTGCTGATACAGGACGTCACCCGGCGTCTGGGCCTGCACAAATATTTCCGGCAGCCTGATGGGCAGCAAACTGTTTTGCGCCACATTGCCCAACTCAAAAGTGCCCAAGGCTTGATTGCGGACATTGAGGGTGGTGGTCGAAGGCATGGCATTCAAGACGGTCAGGTCTTCAAACCCGTTGCTCTGAACCAACAGGTCTTTGAGGGAGGTCAACCTGGCAAAGGAATCCGGCAGTTTGCCGCACAGGTTATTGTTATTGCCCACGTCGAAGCGTTCCAGTTTTGTCAGGTTACCGATCGACTCTGGAATACCACCTCTCATAATGCCCAGCGGCGATTGAGAACTCAGGTTCAGGTTGATCAGGCTTGTGAGATTTCCGACCCAGTCTGGAATTGATTTGAGTGCGCTGTTGACGAAGTACGCTGACGTCAACTTTGCCAATGTCCCGAAGTCTTCAGGCAGACGAGTGACAAATTGTTTTTCTATCATCACGTCCTGCAAGTTGCGCAGATGCCCAATACCTCGCAGGCTGGTGATTTTTATCGGGTCCCCGCTCATCACTCGCAACACCGTCACTTTATCCAACATGTCCTGCGTTACCGTGTCCTCGATCGTCACCGGCGTGCCCGTGGCCGCTGAAATATGCACGGCCGCCACACGCGCAAATGAAATGTCGTCAAAGAGAGTCTTGATTGGCGCCGGGATTGTCAGAGGGATCAAAGCCTTTGCAGTTGCAGCGTTCGAGATCATTTCGGTCACCTTGCCAATGTTTAAAGAGACTCTTTTATAAAACATCGGCCGACCCCTTTTAACTGTCATAACTGTCAGTTGGTAAGACCCATTTAGAATAATCCGGAGTCGGGCGGCAAAGTGAACGGCATGCGGTGTCCACTAAAATACAAGCGCCGCTGGCTGGCTCAGTACCGAACAAAAACAAACCTGAACACTGCCAGCAATGTCGGATTTTTCATCGGGCAATCTGCTAATAAGTAACGCTCATCAATCCCAAGATGCGCCTGTGCTCATGCGTGGGAATGCATCCCGTGGCGCTCCTACACCTGTAGAAACACATTCCTGTAGGAGCTGCCGAAGGCTGCGATCTTTTGATCTTGCACCTCGCAGACTTCTCGGACATTTCCTTCGCAACGCCGGGGCATGCGTGAACTAGGCGATTTTGAACGGTACCGATAACCTCTTTAAGTCACCGCAAAATCGGTGATTCGGACGTGCAAGTCCGATTCAGGTGCACATCGTTGATGGCAATTCACCGAGCGTTTTCCTATGCTCGCGGATCGTTATGGCGGCTGTGCGTCGGAGACCTTCGGGTCTGCCGGGCACCTGGACCGGTCTTGCACACCAACGCACAGCTGCCACCTCTTTCGAAGTGCAAAGCGAAACGGTGCCAGCCTCTTAATTCCAGGAAGCGACATCCATGTTCAAACCAACACCCAACCCCCCTGACAACGAAGCCACATCCCCCTGCGAATCTCCCAATTCCAAAGTGACCAATGAAGCGGTCGAATGCACCTTCAACCACCACACCCCCCAAGCCAAACAGAAACAACCGAAACGCAACGGCCAACTCTTCAGCGTCTGTCCTCACATCAACACTGAAGCACTTCTGGCCAACGCCTCAGAAGATCTGCTCTCCATCAGCGTCATCGCCGCTGACCTGGCCGATGATGTAGACGGCTCATGCCGTTCGGTTGCCCTGGCGATCAGTCGCATGGCTGACGGCGCGCATTTACTAGTAGAGCAAGCACTGGATCATCTGGACGAACCGGAAATGGCGGCGATTCTCACCCAGCAAAAAAGCAGAATCATCTGACTCGCAAAGCAGAAAAACAAACCCGTTTGATGTCACCAGCAATCGGGGTTTTCTTTGACTGCGCATCACATTGATCGACATCAAATCCCACGTGCCACGACTCTGGGAAAACACCCAAGTGCCAGCTTGGCTCCCTCTTTTGGACATGCAACATTCTGAAATGCAGGAAGTTTCTGACCGTTGCAGGAGAGTCTTCCTACATCACCCCCTCCAATTTCTTGTTAGCGTATTTCGGTCATGGACACCGGAGTTACTGGTCCACTAACGGGCGAATTGTCAGGGAGACAATCGAATGCTTTTATGGCGCTTCGTGCCCACGTGGCACGACATTGAAAACCGTATAACCCATGAAATGGGTTACCAAGGAGGAGCCAGCTTTCGCACGCATTTCAACGAGCCCGCCCCCTCCCTCTCTCTCAACATCCGCCGAATCAAAAGCGTCAGGACTGCGTTCATCCACGCCGAGTGGGAAGCAGGTCGCTTGTTGAGGCAACGCTTCTCTGACATCGACATCTCCAGCATCCTCAACGAGCTGATCGATGTCGTTACACAAATGGCAATGATCGTCGCCGGCAGTGTGCTGACCGGAGGAGCAATTGGTGCGGGAGTAGGCGCATTCCTCGGAGGGGCAGGTGCCATTCCCATGGGTGCCGCTGGCGCCGCAATGGGATTGCAAGTCAGCACCTGGATATTAGGGATACTTGGTCTGACGTCCGTCGCTGAGTTTTTCGTCGAGGGTTTGCCGCGCATTGGCGAGTATTACCTGCATGGCATCAACATCGCGTCGAACGGCCCTCGCGGCGAGAGAGGGATGAACCCGTTCCGCCAGGACGATTCTTCTGCCCAAGGTAGGGCCGCCCATCAGATCGCATTGGGGCATGTGGAGGTTGTCGTCCTGCTGCTGGGAGCCATCGTCGCTTACATTACGCGTGGCCGAGGTAATGCAAATGTCCTCGCCCAGGAAATGCGAGCAAGCTCCAAAGGGGCACGGCTGGGCGAATGGATGCTCAAGCATGAAGATGCACTGAAAAAACGACCAGACCTGCAAACCGCAGAGCCGCGCAGAGGTGCACTCGGCCCGCAGGAGCCTGCGCCGCCAGCAAATCGTCCATCTGGAAAAGACAAAGATGCGCCTCGTGACAAACCGAACGCCATGCCGCTTCATAAAGTCGAATGCTTCAAAGCGGACAAGATGCCGGCGTCTAAAATCGGAGAGTTCGAGCGGCAGTTGAAGGGGCAAGAGGACGGGCTGAATCGGCTGACGGTTGATGAGTATCTGGAGAATATTGCCAATCCGGTGAAGCGTAGCCGAGCGGCTGCCAAGCAGGCTCGCAACACTTTACAAACCAACCTGCAAAGACGGTTCAACGAAGAATTTTTGCAAACGATGGGTGCCAAAGCGGCGAAAGCAGAGAGTATAAAAAAAGCCAAGGAAACAATGTCAAACCTTGCGGGGCTGCATAATCCTGATTTGAGTGCCGGCGGCAAAGATATCATTGCGGACTTCGGTGATCGACAAGTCAACTCCAGTATTGGCCCTCAGTGGAGACCAAAAGTTGCAAGTTTAAAAAATGCTGCGGAAGCAGTACCAACGCCTTTACGTGGGCAAACATATCTCAATGTCAATCTTCATAAATGTTAAGGAGAAAAAGAATGGATGAGACATTTTCCGTTTTTTTGGAGACGCTTGGCAGGCCCATTGATCGTCAAGAAGTACCGGTTTCAAGTATCGAACGCTACAGGGGCAAGCTGCCCAATCAATTGCTGGAGTACTGGGCCGAGCACGGCTGGTGTGGTTACGGCAATGGGATTTTTTGGATAGTGAATCCTCAGGAATACGAAGGGGTCGTAGCGTCCTGGCTTGAGGGGACGAAGTTTGAAGCCATTGATACCTACCACCTGATTGCTCGCAGCGCCTTTGGCGATTTGTACCTCTGGGGTGAAAAAACGGGAGCCTCCCTCGATATAACAAGCCACCTTTCTCGTTACGCCACACACACGTCTATATACACAGGAGAGCAAATGGGTAAGGGGCTTCAGGCCTTCCTGTTGTCGATCGAAGTGGACTCCAACGATTATGGCGATCTGTTCAAACCCGCGAAGAAAAAGCTCGGCACCCTGCGTCACGACGAAATGTACGGTTTTGTTCCAGCGCTGATGTTCGGCGGCCCGGATACTCTCGATCATCTGGAGAAGGTGAAGGCGGTGGAGCATCTGATCCTGCTGTCTCAGATCACCGAGCTTCAGCCCTATAGTTTCTCAGACCTTTAAGGCTGGTATCAGGAAGCAGATCTCAATGAAATTACCGATCAGTGAGCTGATGCTTAAAAAGAGAAGGTTTCGCGTGGACAAAATATTTGCCCGGTTTTTAGAGAAATTTGGCGGACCTGTTGATCGACAGGAAGTCCCAGCGTCAAGTATCGAGCGCTATAGAGGCAAGCGACCCAATCAGTTATTGGAATACTGGGCCGAACACGGCTGGTGCGGTTACGGTGACGGCATTTTTTGGATAGTGAACCCCCAGGAATACGATGGGGTAGTTGCGTCTTGGCTTGTAGGCACGAAATATGAAGAGCGTGATGCTTACCACTTGATTGCTCGTAGCGCATTTGGCGACTTGTACCTCTGGGGTGAAAAAACGGGAGCCTCTCTTAAAATAACTAGCGTGCTTTCTCGATGTGTTTTTAGTAATTTCGAAATTACGAGTGAAGAGATGGACAGAGAACTACAAGGTTTTCTGCTTTCCAGGAATGTCGACTCCAACGACTATGGCGACCTGTTCAAACCCGCAAAGAAAAAGCTCGGCACCCTACGCCACGACGAAATGTACGGCTTTGTTCCAGCGCTGATGTTCGGCGGCCCGGACACCCTCGATCATCTAGAGAAGGTGAAGGCGGTGGAGCATCTGCTCCTGCTGTCTCAAATTACCGAACTTAAGCCCTACAGTTTTTCAGACCTTTAAGCCAGATTTCAGGGAGGCGGATTTCAACGAATTCTGTTAACCCCACAAAAAATGGGCACCCAACCCTGGTTGGCGTGCCCATTTTTTATTCCACTCCCCCGCTACGCGGGAGGTGAATACGTATTACGGATTAACGCTGTCTTTCAACGATTTGCCTGGCTTGAACGCAACGGTGTTGCTGGCCTTGATTTTGACGGGCTCGCCGGTTTGCGGGTTTTTGCCGGTGCGGGCACCGCGATGGCGTTGCAGGAAGGTGCCGAAGCCTACCAGCGTCACGCTGTCTTTGCGGTGCAGGGCACCGGTGATTTCTTCAAGTACGGCGTTGAGAACGCGGTTGGCTTGTTCTTTGGTGAGGTCTGCTTTTTCAGCAATGGCTGCAGCGAGGTCTGGTTTACGCATATGAGTGAAGCCCCTTTGACGGTTTGTTGTTGTTATGTCCGTGCTGCTCTCTGCGGAGCAGCGCCAAAAGCGCCGCAGGTGCTCTACTCTGCGGCAGACGGGAGTGAGGATGGCACGCAGTGACGAGCCGCGCCAGTATCGGCGCGGCCTTTGTTGGGGCAAAAGAGGGGTGATTCCGACAGAACGACCGGTATTTATGCCAGCAGGGCCGGAAGCTCTTTGTTCAGGGCCAGTTTTTCCATTACGGCGGCACCCGTGAGTGCGTAACCGAGCAGCTTGCCCGCGGCATCACGGCATAGAACCTTGATGTCGGCGCCCTGCCCTTCGACGGTCCAGATGCCCTCTGCGCCTCGTGGCGGCGGGGACACCACCAACGGGCAGACCGGGGTTTTGACGGTGATCGGCATCGGGCCATAGGTGACGGCGGTCGGGTTGCCAGCCAGGGTTTGCGCCAGCGCTCGCGCACAGCTCATCAGGGGCATGACATACAACAGATTCAGCCCGTCGACCTCGGCACAGTCGCCAAGGGCGTAGATGTTGGCGTGGGAGGTTTTCAGGTGCCGGTCGACCACGATGCCGCGGTTGATCTGCAGACCGGCCGCAGCCGCGAGGTCAACGCGTGGACGCAGGCCAATGGCCGAGACCACCACGTCGCAAGGGATCACCTGGCCATCGGATAGGTGCGCTTCGAGGCCGTCCGCCACGCGCTGCAGGCGATTGAGCACCGGCCCGAGGTGGAAGCGCGCACCAAGGCTTTCCAGGCCAGCCTGCACCGCCGCCGCTGCCGCCGGGTGCAACAGGGTCGGCATGACTTGTTCGCACGGTGCAACCAGTTGCACTTCGTAGCCGCCCAGGGTCAGGTCGTTGGCGAACTCGCAGCCGATCAGGCCGGCGCCGAGCAACAACACGCGACGCTTGCCGGCCGCCGCCGCACGAAAGCGTGCGTAGTCTTCGAGGTCGTTGATCGGGAAGACGCAGTCTGCCGCATCACCTTCAATGGGCACGCGCACGGTTTCGGCGCCCCAGGCCAGGATCAGGTCGCGATAGGCCACCGCTTCTTCGCCGATCCACAGGCGTTTGTGACCCGGATCGATGCCGCTGATGCGCGTGTGGGTGCGTATTTCCGCCTTGAGTTGTTCGGCCATGGCGCCGGGTTCGGCCATGCTCAGGCCGTCGGCATCCTTGTTTTTACCGAAACCGGTGGAGAGCATCGGCTTGGAGTAGGAGCGCCCGTCATCGGCGGTAATCAGCAGCAGCGGGGTTTCGCTGTCCAGCTTGCGAAACTCACGGGCGACGTTGTAGCCGGCCAGCCCGGTCCCCACGATGACCACAGGTGCGTTCATTCCTTACTCCTCTTGTTCTGGATTAGTTGATTTCGATCATTTCGAAATCCATTTTGCCCACACCACAGTCCGGGCACAGCCAGTCTGCCGGGACATCTTCCCAGCGAGTTCCCGGCGCAATGCCGTCATCCGGCCAACCGTCGGCTTCGTTGTAGATCAGGCCGCAGACGATACATTGCCACTTTTTCATTCAGGTACTTCCTCAGGGTTCAGGCGTTTTGCCGGCGCGAACGGTCGATGGTTGCAGCGCTGCCGTCCGGCTCAGGGCGTTTTGTACTGATGGGGCCGGTCAGATGCAAGTCTGTTCGGCGCAACGGCGGGCCATTTCAATCAAAATCAGCGGCTGACATGTTAAGCTCGCCGCCTCCTTTGCTGCCAATAATGACTCATTGTGCAACACACAGAATCCCCCTCCATGCCCGCGCTCTGGCTCCCTCAAAGCCAGCTGACGCCCCTCCCCGACACGTCTATCCTCGACTGGCTGTTCGATAATGGCTCGCTGACCAGGCGCCTTATTCACCTGACGAATGATGCCTTCAGCGTCACGCCGTTGTTCGAAGGCTGGCAGCCGTTGCGCGCCGACGAATGTGCAGCGCTGGACCTGGCCGAAGGCAGCGAGGGCTGGGTCCGCGAGGTATATTTGCGCGGTCATGGTGAAGCCTTGGTGTTTGCCCGCAGCGTTGCGGCACGCAGTGCATTGCAGGGTGATGG
Source organism: Pseudomonas sp. A-R-19 (assembly GCF_019956575.1). Lineage (NCBI taxonomy): Bacteria > Pseudomonadati > Pseudomonadota > Gammaproteobacteria > Pseudomonadales > Pseudomonadaceae > Pseudomonas > Pseudomonas sp. A-R-19. The sequence goes on along the minus strand of NZ_JAHBDR010000043.1, from coordinate 27,763 downwards.
CTTGCACATGGACGAATTGGGTAGCCGCTCGTTGGGAGAACTGCTGTTTTGCGATCAGGCCTTTCAGCGCCGGGCCATCGAGGTGTGTCATTACCCTCAAGCGTGGCTGCCGGGCGAGGTGCAGGCGCCGGAGTTATGGGGTCGCCGTTCACGCTTTGACCGTGGCGCACTGAGCGTGCTGGTGGCCGAAATTTTCCTGCCGACCCTGTGGAACGCTGTCCGCGCCCAATCGGAGAACCGTTGATGTACCAAAGCCTGCTCAAGTCTTTGAACCGCTTGAACCCTCGGGCCTGGGACTTCATTCAGTTGACCCGCATGGACAAGCCGATCGGCATTTACTTGCTGCTGTGGCCGACGCTGTGGGCGCTGTGGATTGCCGGGAAGGGTTCACCGTCCCTGGCCAATATCGTGATTTTCGTCCTCGGCGTGGTGCTGACCCGCGCTGGCGGTTGCGTGATCAATGACTGGGCGGACCGCAAGGTCGATGGCCACGTCAAACGCACCGCGCAACGGCCCTTGGCCGCCGGTAAAATCAGCTCGAAAGAGGCGTTGGTGTTCTTCGCGCTGCTGATGGGCGTGAGCTTCCTGTTGGTGCTGTGCACCAACGCCGCGACCATTTGGCTGTCATTCGGCGGCTTGGCGCTGGCGTTTACGTATCCGTTCATGAAGCGCTACACCTATTACCCGCAAGTGGTTCTGGGCATGGCGTTTTCGTGGGGCATGCCGATGGCGTTCACCGCAGAAACCGGTGAACTGCCAGCAGTCGCGTGGCTGCTGTGGATCGCCAACCTGATGTGGACCGTGGGTTACGACACGTATTACGCGATGACTGACCGCGATGACGACCTGAAGATCGGGGTGAAATCCACGGCAATTCTGTTTGGCGATGCAGACCGGGTGATCATCCTGACTCTGCAAGGGCTGGCGCTGGGTTGCCTGTTGCTGGCGGGTTCGAAGTTCGACCTGGGTGGCTGGTTCCACCTCGGATTACTAGTGGCGGCGGGCTGCTTTGCGTGGGAGTTCTGGTACACCCGCGGCAAGGACCGCATGCGCTGCTTCAAGGCGTTTTTGCACAATCACTGGGCGGGTTTGGCGATTTTCGTCGGGATTGTGCTGGATTACGCGTTGCGTTGAAGCATCAAAAAGTTCGCCGCCTTCAGCAGCTCCTGCAGAGCAACGAAGGCAGCGATCTGGTGCGGCAGGCTACAACCGTTACATATGCTCGTGAACGACGTGCCAGACGTCTTTTTTCTTGTCACCCGTCATGTCTCCGGGTTTTTTGTCGTCCTCGTAGTAGTACAGCGGCTTGCCGCCATAGGCCCATTGCATCGAGCCATCGTCACGCTTGACGACTGTCCATTTACCTTCGGCCTTGGCACCCGCCGGCGCCATCATTGGCGGCCAGTACTTGGCGCAGTCGCCGTTGCACATCGACTTGCCGCCCGCGTCCTTGTCGAAGGTGTACAGGGTCATCCCTTTGTGGTCGGTCATCATGCCGTCTTTCATCATGCCCGGTTCGGCGGCGAAGGCCATCGAAGGCAATGCCAGGGCAGCGGCCAACAGCAGAGCCTTGAAGGATTGCGAGTGTAGAGTCATTTGAAACCTTCCTTTTGTGGTTGTCAGGATTCGGACTTAGAGCTTAGCCCAGGATCCAGTCAATCGCCGGCCGACTAAAATACTGTCACACGACTGCAATAATTCCGTTATCTAATGCGGCGCAAGACAGTTAAATGACAAGAGGATTAAAGGCATGGTTGGCAGGAGCATTCTGATCGTCGACGACGAAGCGCCTATTCGCGAAATGATCGCCGTAGCATTGGAAATGGCCGGCTATGACTGCCTGGAGGCTGAAAACTCCCAGCAGGCCCACGCCATTATCGTCGACCGCAAACCGGACCTGATCCTGCTCGACTGGATGCTGCCCGGCACGTCCGGCATCGAACTGGCCCGTCGTCTCAAGCGCGATGAACTGACCGGGGACATCCCGATCATCATGCTCACCGCCAAAGGTGAAGAGGACAACAAGATCCAGGGCCTGGAAGTCGGCGCCGACGACTACATCACCAAACCGTTTTCCCCACGTGAGCTGGTAGCGCGCCTGAAAGCCGTGCTGCGCCGCGCCGGTCCGACCGATGGCGAAGCGCCAATCGAAGTCGGCGGCCTGTTGCTGGACCCGATCAGCCACCGCGTGACCATCGACGGCCGACCTGCCGAGATGGGCCCGACCGAATACCGCTTGCTGCAATTCTTCATGACCCACCAGGAACGCGCCTACACCCGTGGGCAGTTGCTGGATCAGGTCTGGGGCGGCAACGTCTATGTCGAAGAGCGCACGGTCGACGTGCACATTCGACGCCTGCGCAAAGCCCTCGGCGATGCATACGAAAATCTGGTACAAACCGTGCGCGGCACCGGCTACCGGTTCTCAACCAAGGCCTGATGATCGCAGTGGTTCCACTCTCAAGGACGTATTTTTTTCGTGAACCAAAACTGGCATGGCACCCTGATTCGCCACATGCTGCTGCTGGTCACCGCCTGCCTGGTGATCGGCCTGATCACCGGCTACTACGGCTGGAGCCTCGCCGCAGGCCTGGGTCTCTACCTGGCCTGGACCCTCAAGCAATTGCTGCGTCTGCACGAGTGGCTGCGCCTGCACAAACCCGATGAAGCGCCACCCGACGGCTTCGGCCTGTGGGGCGAGGTCTTCGACAGCATCTACCACCTGCAACGCCGCGACCAACGGGTACGCGGGCGCCTGCAAGCGGTGATCGACCGGGTTCAGGAATCCACCGCCGCGCTGAAAGACGCAGTGATCATGCTCGACAGCGACGGCAACCTGGAATGGTGGAACCGTGCCGCCGAAACCCTGCTGGGCCTCAAGACGCCACAGGACAGCGGCCAACCGGTGACCAATCTGGTGCGCCATCCGCGCTTCAAGGAATACTTCGAGCAAGACAGTTACGCCGAGCCGCTGGAAATCCCCTCGCCGACCAACGACCGCGTGCGCATCCAGCTGTACATCACCCGTTATGGCAACAACGAACACTTGATGCTGGTGCGCGATGTGACGCGCATCCATCAGCTGGAACAGATGCGCAAAGACTTCATCGCCAACGTCTCCCATGAACTGCGCACTCCGCTGACGGTGATCTGCGGCTACCTGGAAACCCTGCTCGATAACGTCGACGAGGTGAACCCGCGCTGGATCCGGGCCTTGCAGCAGATGCAGCAACAAGGTGGGCGCATGCAAACCTTGCTCAACGACCTGTTGCTGCTGGCCAAGCTGGAAGCCACCGATTATCCGTCGGACAACCAGCCGGTACCGATCGACGGCTTGCTGCAATCGATCAAGAGCGACGCGCAACAGTTGTCCGGCCAGAAAAACCAGAAAATTACCCTGGAAGCCGACCCGACGATTCTGCTCAAGGGCAGCGAGGCGGAGTTGCGCAGCGCGTTTTCCAACCTGGTGTTCAACGCGGTGAAATATACCCCGGCCGAAGGCAACATCCGCATTCGCTGGTGGGGCGATGACCAGGGAGCGCACCTGAGCGTGCAGGATTCCGGGATCGGCATCGATAACAAACACCTGCCCCGCCTGACCGAACGCTTCTACCGCGTCGACTCCAGCCGCAACTCCAACACCGGCGGCACCGGCCTGGGGCTGGCGATCGTCAAACACGTTTTGTTACGACATCGGGCACGGATGGAAATCAGCAGCGTACCGGGCCACGGCAGTACCTTTACCTGCCACTTTGCCCCGGCTCAGGTCACCAAATCCCGGGTTATCAGCACCACTGATTGATACCGGCCAGCATGCGCCACTAGGCAATCACTCAGTCAGCCGCTACATTGGCTGACTTGTGCCTGCCTTTTCAGGCGCGGTTACTACTTCCCTTTCGAATACACGGAACCCGCAAAACTCCATCATGGACCCTTCCCCTGGCTTGACCCTCGCTACAATTTTCGCCGACTTCGGCATGATTCTTTTTGCTCTGATCCTGGTTTTGCTCAACGGATTTTTCGTTGCGGCGGAATTTGCCATGGTCAAACTGCGCTCGACCCGGGTCGAGGCCATTGCTGACAAAAACGGCTGGCGCGGACACATCCTGCGCACCGTGCACAGTCAGCTCGATGCGTACCTGTCGGCCTGCCAACTGGGTATCACCCTCGCCTCCCTGGGCCTGGGCTGGGTCGGTGAACCCGCGTTTGCCCATATTCTTGAGCCGCTGTTGAGCGCGGTCGGCGTCGAGTCGGCCGAAGTGGTCAAGGGCATCTCGTTCTTCACCGCGTTCTTCATCATTTCGTACCTGCACATCGTGGTCGGCGAACTGGCCCCGAAATCCTGGGCGATCCGCAAACCAGAATTGCTGTCGCTGTGGACCGCCGTGCCGCTGTACCTGTTCTACTGGGCCATGTACCCGGCCATCTACCTGCTCAACGCCAGCGCCAACACCATCCTGCGCATTGCCGGCCAAGGTGAACCTGGCCCGCACCACGAGCATCACTACAGCCGTGAAGAGCTGAAACTGATCCTGCACTCCAGCCGTGGCCAGGACCCGAGCGACCAAGGCATGCGTGTATTGGCCTCGGCGGTGGAAATGGGTGAGCTGGAAGTGGTCGACTGGGCCAATTCCCGCGAAGACCTGGTAACCCTGGAGTTCAACGCACCGCTCAAGCAGATCCTGGCGATGTTCCGTCGCCACAAGTTCAGCCGCTATCCGGTATACGACAGCGAGCGCCAGGAGTTCGTCGGCCTGCTGCACATCAAGGACCTGCTGCTGGAACTGGCGGCGCTGGACCACATTCCCGAGTCGTTCAACCTGGCTGAACTGACCCGCCCGCTGGAGCGCGTATCCCGGCACATGCCGCTGTCGCAATTGCTGGAGCAGTTCCGCAAGGGCGGCTCGCACTTCGCCGTGGTCGAAGAGGCCGACGGCAACATCATCGGCTACCTGACCATGGAAGACGTGCTGGAAGTGCTGGTAGGCGACATCCAGGACGAACACCGCAAGGCCGAACGCGGGATCCTCGCGTATCAGCCGGGCAAGCTGCTGGTGCGGGGCGATACGCCGCTGTTCAAGGTTGAGCGACTGCTGGGCATCGACCTCGACCATGTCGAAGCCGAAACCCTGGCCGGACTGGTCTACGAGAGCCTCAAGCGCGTACCCGAAGAGGAAGAAGTGCTGGAAGTCGAAGGCCTGCGAATCATCATCAAGAAGATGAAAGGGCCGAAGATTGTCCTGGCCAAGGTGTTGATGCTCGATTGATTGCGGTTGTGGTGGCGAGCTCTTGTGGCGAGGGGGCTTGCCCCCGCTCGGCTGCGCAGCAGTCGTAAGCTGGTATGTGTGAATAAACGGGGTTGCGGTAACTCTGTGATACCGCGTTATCGTTCATCGCCAGCAAGCCGGCTCCTACTGCCCAACGCAAAGTTGGGCAGTGCGCTGACTGGCTGGTTGAACTGGTACGGAATCGACACCAGCCCCAGCCCGGTATTGCGCTGCACCACGAAGTGCAAATGCGGCCCGGTGCTGTTGCCGGTGTTACCGGACAACGCCAACGCACTGCCCACCGTTACCCGCTGACCTTCCCGAACGCAGACCGAGCCTTTCTTCAGGTGCAGATAAACACCCATGGTCCCGTCATCGTGCAGCACCCGCACGAAATTGCCGGATGCATCGGTGCCGCGCCCGCTCTGGCGATTTTCCGTTTTCACCACCACACCGCCTCGCGCGGCAATGATCGGTGTGCCCTCAGGCATCGCAATGTCGATGGCGTAACGGCTCTTGGGCCCAAAGTGGCTGTAAGGCCCGTTGGCGCCCTGACTGATCCGAAACGGCCCGCCACGCCAGGGCAAGGGGTAGCGATAGCCCACGGCGACCCCTGAGGGGTCACCCAGGGAGTAATTGAACTTCGGAACGTAGGCGAGTGGCGTTCCGGCGTTTTTCGCCGTGAGTTGCGCCAGGCGAACGCTGGTGCGTTGCGGTATCACGCGCCGAATCGTACGCCCCGGCACCCCGCTGGCGTTCTTCACCCCGGTGAAACTCAGTTCGACCTCGACCGGCGCATACAGGTCATTGCGCACGTACACGCTGTCCACGCCGTTCTTCTTCATGATGACCAGGCGCACCTGGCGCTCAAGGTGCTCGACCATGCCATCGCGAAAAATAAACAGCTTGGAGTTTTTGCTGGTGGGGAAGTCGCTGTAGGAGACCACGCCATTGGCATCGGTGGACTTGTAGATCGTCATGGCCGTCGCCGAAGCGGCGGCCATGCACAGACCACAAAAAAGTAGCATTCGCGTGAACATGGGGATGAATTCTGTCGAGTGAAACTTGAGATGGAGCCTAGCAGCTGCAATGGACCCGGGTAGTCGACAGATGTTTCAGAAAAGGTGTTCAGCAGATGTGCGGTCGCAAGGAGGGCCCTTTCGCGAGCAAGCCCGCTCCCACATTGGAATGCATTTCAAATGTGGGAGCGGGCTTGCTCGCGAAGACGGACTGACAGACGACGCTGGATTACGCGCCAGGAATAAAGTGCTTCTGCGCCGTCCCCCGCGCAATCAGGCGCGAGATGTAATCGAGCTTCTGTGCATCCTGGTCGACAAAGCGGAAGGTCAATTGCAGCCAGTCGCTGTCGGGCTTCGGCTCGTGGGCCACGACGGCGTGCAGGTAACCATTGAGACGGGCGATTTCGGCATTGTCGCCCTGCTCCAGGTCCAGCACGGCGCTGTCGAGGATCTGCGGCAGGGTCTCGGTACGCTTGACCACCAACAGGGCTTCCTTGAGGCTCAAGGCCTTGATCACGCATTGCTGGATGCCGTTCGGCAAACGCAGTTGACCCTGACCACGGCCGCTGGCGGGATTCGAAGAGGCTGCAGGCGCCTTGACCGGAGGGCTGTTGAGCAAGCCCTTGGACGGTGCGGGTGCGGCCGTTGGCGTGGCAACGGGCGCCTTGCCAGCGGTCAAGGCGGCGAGGGAGTCGTTGGCGAATGCAGGGGGGGTCTTGGTCGCGGCTACGCTGATCAAGGCGTCGAGTTTGCCGACCTTGTGCAGCGCCTGCTTGACCTTGGTGATCAGTTGCTCGTTGGTGAACGGCTTGCTGACATAGCCGGATACTCCGGCCTGTATCGCCTGGACGACGTTCTCCTTGTCGCCACGGCTGGTCACCATCACAAAAGGCATGGCCTTGAGGTTGTCTTGCTCACGACACCAGGTCAGCAGTTCCAGGCCGGACATTTCCGGCATTTCCCAGTCGCACAGGACCAGGTCGAAGGCTTCCTTGGCCAGCATGGCCTGAGCCTTTTTGCCGTTGATCGCATCTTCGATCCGCATGCCCGGGAAATAATTGCGCAGGCACTTTTTCACCAAGTCACGGATGAACGACGCGTCGTCCACGACCAACACACTGACCTTACTCATCCACCACCCCTTTAAAAAATCCCGGCCAGCATACCGCCTTGCTGATGGCACATTGCCAAAAACCTTCAGTCACGCCGGACTTTTCGTTCACGGGTGCTGCTTTTCGAATTCGTCTGCCGCAAACAAAAACGCCCGGCCAATAGGCCGGGCGCTTTACTTGGGCAACCTTACTTATCGTCAGTTTTGCCCGGAACATTAGCGGTTTCGCCACTGGTTCCTTCAACTTCTTCCTTCATGCGCTTGAGACCCAGGTGCCGCACGTCCGTGCCGCGTACCAGATAAATCACCAGCTCCGAAATGTTGCGAGCGTGGTCGCCGATACGCTCCAGCGAACGCAGTACCCAGATAATGCTCAGAACCCGCGAAATGGAACGCGGATCTTCCATCATGTAGGTGGCCAGCTCACGCAGGGCGGTCTTGTATTCGCGGTCGATGATCTTGTCGTACTGCGCCACCGACAACGCCAGCTCGGCGTCGAAACGGGCAAAGGCGTCCAGTGCATCGCGGACCATGTTGCGCACCTGGTCACCGATATGGCGCACTTCGACGTAACCACGCGGCGCTTCGCCTTCCTCGCACAGCTGGATGGCGCGACGGGCGATCTTGGTCGCTTCGTCGCCGATGCGCTCCAGGTCGATCACCGATTTGGAAATGCTGATGATCAGCCGCAGGTCGGATGCTGCCGGCTGACGACGGGCCAGAATGCGCAGGCATTCTTCGTCGATGTTGCGTTCCATCTGGTTGATCTGGTCGTCGATCTCGCGTACCTGCTGGGCCAGGCCGGAGTCGGCCTCGATCAGCGCGGTCACCGCGTCGTTGACCTGCTTCTCGACCAACCCGCCCATGGCCAGGAGGTGGCTGCGCACTTCCTCGAGCTCAGCGTTGAACTGCGCGGAGATGTGGTGGGTAAGGCCTTCTTTACTAATCATGTTGGCGTCCTTGGAGCGTCCGGTAAGGTGCGGTGGACCGCAGCGTCAGTTGAGTGAGCAACAACAGCTTCCTAGCCGTAGCGACCAGTGATGTAGTCTTCGGTCTGCTTCTTCGCCGGATTGGTGAACAGGGTATCGGTGTCGCCGAACTCCACCAGTTTGCCCATGTACATGAACGCCGTGTAGTCGGAAACCCGCGCGGCTTGTTGCATGTTGTGGGTCACGATGACGATGGTGAACTTCGATTTCAGTTCGTAGATCAACTCTTCGACTTTCAGCGTGGAGATCGGGTCGAGTGCCGAGCACGGTTCGTCGAGCAGTAGCACTTCCGGCTCGACGGCGATGGTGCGGGCGATCACCAGACGCTGCTGCTGACCACCGGACAGGCCCAGTGCCGACTCGTGCAGACGGTCCTTGACCTCGTCCCACAGCGCCGCGCCTTTGAGTGCCCACTCGACAGCTTCGTCGAGGACGCGCTTCTTGTTGATGCCCTGGATACGCAGACCGTAGACCACGTTTTCGTAGATGGTCTTGGGGAACGGGTTCGGCTTCTGGAAAACCATGCCGACGCGACGACGCAGCTCGGCCACATCCTCGCCCTTGCGGTAGATGTTGTTGCCGTACAGGTTGATCTCGCCTTCGACACGGCAGCCATCCACCAGGTCGTTCATGCGGTTGAAGGTACGCAGCAGCGTCGACTTGCCACAGCCGGACGGGCCGATGAAGGCCGTCACGCGCTGTTTCGGGATGTTCATGCTGACGTCGTACAGCGCTTGTTTTTCGCCGTAGAACAGGCTCAGGCCCGGCACTTCGATTGCCACGGTTTCCTGCTCGAGGCTCAGGCTCTGCTTGTCGCGGCCCAGGGCGGACATGTTGATGCCGTGGGTATGTGCTTCGTGCTGCATGGGAGGCTCCCTGTGCTAACAAATTCGGTTCGGTTGCCACAGGCCGAGCCTGCGGGTTACACAATTCTTTCCTTGTAGGAGCCGGCTTGCTGGCGATGCAGGCAACTCGGTCCCGCAGGTTCACCGTGGTGATGCCTTCGCCAGCAAGCCGGCTCCTACAGTTCGGTGTTGATCAGCTGTCCAGCGCCTTGTACTTCTCGCGCAGGTGGTTACGGATGTACACCGCCGACAGGTTCAATGTCGCGATCACCAGCACCAGCAGCAGCGCCGTGGCGTACACCAGCGGCCGCGCGGCCTCGACGTTCGGGCTCTGGAAGCCGACGTCATAGATGTGGAAGCCCAGGTGCATGATCTTCTGGTCCAGGTGCAGGTACGGGTAGTTACCGTCCACCGGCAGCGACGGCGCCAGCTTCACCACACCCACCAGCATCAGCGGCGCCACTTCACCAGCGGCGCGAGCCACGGCGAGGATCATGCCGGTCATCATCGCCGGGCTGGCCATCGGGATGACGATCTTCCACAAGGTTTCAGCCTTGGTCGCGCCGAGGGCCAACGAACCTTCACGTACGGTGCGCGGGATACGCGCCAGGCCTTCTTCGGTAGCCACGATCACCACCGGCACCGCCAGCAGCGCCAGAGTCAGCGAGGCCCAGAGCAGACCGGGTGTACCGAAGGTCGGTGCGGGCAGCGCTTCCGGGAAGAACAAGCGGTCGACCGAACCACCCAGTACGTAGACGAAGAAGCCCAGGCCGAACACGCCGTAAACAATCGCCGGAACGCCCGCCAGGTTGTTCACCGCGATACGGATGATCCGCGTCAGGGTGTTCTGCTTGGCGTATTCACGCAGGTACACCGCTGCCAGCACGCCGAACGGGGTGACGATCATCGCCATGATCAGGGTCATCATCACGGTGCCGAAGATCGCCGGGAAAATCCCGCCTTCGGTGTTCGCTTCACGCGGGTCGTCCGACAGGAATTCCCAGATCTTGCTGAAGTAGAAACCGACTTTGGTGAAAGTGCTCATCGCGTTCGGCTGGTAGGCGTGAACCACTTTGCCCAGACCGATTTCAATCTCTTTGCCGTTGGCGTCGCGGGCAGTCAGCGCATCGCGATTGAACTGCGCATGCAGATCGCTCAGACGCGCTTCGACGTCCTGATAACGGGCATTGAGTTCGGCGCGCTCGGACTCCATGTCCGCTTGTGCGGTGGCGTCGAGCTTGCCTTCCAGTTCCAGTTTGCGACCGTGCAGGCGGATGCGTTCCAGACCGGCGTTGATCGCACCGATGTCAGTCTTTTCCAGCGACTTGAGCTGGGCGGCGAGCCCGCTCACACGGTTGATCCGCGCTTGTAGCTCAGGCCAGGCAGCCTCGCCCTCGGCGATGACCTTGCCGTCCTGTTTGACGTTGACCAGGTAGCCGTAGAAGTTGCCCCACTCGCGACGCTCGATGGCCATCAGCTCCGGCGGCGTGGTCTGGTTGGTCAGCCACTCGCCGACGATCCAGGTGAAGTCGTTACCGTTCAGGTCACGGTTGCCGACCTTGATCAGCTCGCGGGTCATGAACTCCGGACCCTGCTCAGGTACCGGCAAGCCGGCACTCTTCAAGCGGGCACGGGGTACTTCTTCTTTCTGTACCACTTCGCCGATGACCAGGTGATTGGCCTGGCCCGGCACGTCGTAGCTGGCGTGGATCAGATCCGCCGGCCAGAAGTGACCCAGGCCGCGCACGGCAATCACTGCCAGCAGGCCAATGGTCATGATGACCGCGATGGACACCGCGCCACCGCTGATCCAGACGCCGGGGGCGCCGCTCTTGAACCATCCTTTCAGGGAGTTCTGTTTCACAGACTTCTACCTTTCTTAAAGCGACGAGTATTTCTTGCGCAGACGCTGACGAATCAGTTCCGCGAGGGTGTTCATGACGAAGGTGAACAGCAGCAGCACCAGCGCCGAGAGGAACAGCACGCGGTAGTGGCTGCCGCCGACTTCCGACTCCGGCATTTCCACCGCGACGTTGGCGGCCAAGGTGCGCAGGCCTTCGAACAGGTTCATTTCCATGACCGGGGTGTTACCGGTGGCCATCAACACGATCATGGTTTCACCGACCGCACGGCCCATGCCGATCATCAGCGCCGAGAAGATACCCGGGCTGGCGGTGAGGATCACCACGCGGGTCATGGTCTGCCACGGCGTGGCACCGAGGGCCAGGGAGCCCAGGGTCAGGCCGCGTGGCACGCTGAACACGGCGTCTTCGGCGATGGAGTAGATGTTCGGGATGACCGCGAAGCCCATGGCCAAACCCACTACCAATGCGTTGCGCTGGTCGTAGGTGATGCCCAGGTCGTGGGAGATCCACATGCGCATGTCGCCGCCGAAGAACCAGTTCTCCATGAACGGACTCATGTACAGCGACAGCCAGCCCACGAACAGGATCACCGGAATCAGCAGCGCACTTTCCCAGCCATCCGGCACTCGCAGGCGGATCGATTCAGGCAGGCGACTGAAGGCGAAACCCGCCACCAGAATGCCGATCGGCAGCAGCATCAACAGGCTGAAGATGCCCGGCAAATGCCCTTCCACATACGGCGCAAGGAACAGACCGGCGAAGAAGCCGAGGATCACCGTTGGCATCGCTTCCATCAACTCGATCACCGGCTTGACCTTGCGGCGCATGCCCGGGGCCATGAAGTACGCGGTGTAGATCGCCGCGGCAACGGCCAGTGGAGCGGCCAGCAGCATGGCGTAGAACGCGGCTTTCAGGGTACCGAAGGTCAGCGGCGACAGGCTCAGCTTGGGTTCGAAGTCGGTGTTGGCGGCGGTCGATTGCCAGACGTATTTAGGCTCGTCGTAGTTCTCGTACCAGACCTTGCTCCACAGCGCGCTCCACGAAACTTCCGGGTGCGGGTTGTCGAGCAGCAGCGGGTGCAGCTTGCCGCCGGCTTCCACGATCACGCGGTTGGCGCGAGGCGACAGACCGAAAACGCCTTGGCCTTCAGCAACCGGCTCCACCAGCAAGGTGCGGTGGGCAGTGCTGTGGAACACGCCAAGCTTGCCGGAAGCGTCCAGGGCCACGAAGCCCTTGCGGCGTTCTTCGGCAGTGATTTCAACGATCGGCGTGGTGCCCATCTGGAAGGTGCGGATCTGCTTCAGGCGTTGCTCGCCATCGGGGTCGCGAGCCATGAACCACTGGGCCAGACCACCTTTGGAGTCGCCGATGATCAGCGAGATACCGCCCACCAGTTGGGTGCTGGCGGTGACTTGCGCTTCACCGTCTTCAAGCAATTTGTAGCGACCGTTGAGGCTCTTGTCGCGCAGGCTGAACACGTCCGCCTGGGCACGCCCGTTGACCACATACAGCCACTGCTGGCGCGGGTCGACGAAGATGTTCTTCACCGGCTCGGTCATTTGCGGCAGGTCGATGCGCTTCTGCTCGTTGGTGACTTCGCCGGTCATCATGTTCTCTTCGCTGGTCAGCGACAGAACATTGAGTTGCGAACCGGTGGAGCCGACCAGCATCAAGGTCGAATCGTTGGCGTTGAGGCTGACGTGCTCCAGCGCACCACCGGCTTCGTTCACCGCGATTGGCGCTTCGCCGTACGGGTACTCGACGGCCGGGGTGATGGTTTTCTTGCCTTCCGGGTAGCTGACTTTATAGGTGTGACGGAACACCAGCGCCTGACCGTTGGACAGGCCCACGGCCACCAGCGGATGACCTGGCTGGTCTTCGCCGATGGAAGTGACGGTGGTGCCGGCCGGAACAGGCAAATCGACGCGCTTGAGTTCGGCGCCACTGTCGATATCGAAGAACAGAGCCTGGCCCTTGTCGGAAACCCGCATCGCCACCTGGTTTTGCTCTTCCAGGGAGATCATCAGCGGCTTGCCGGAATCCTGCATCCAGGCTGGAGTGATCGCATCTTTCGCAGTCAGGCTGGCACCCTGGAACAACGGCGCAACCACGTAGGCGAGGAAGAAGAAGATCAGTGTGATGGCTGCCAGCACCGCCAGGCCGCCGATGAGGACGTACCAGCGGGTGAAGCGATCCTTGAGCGCGCGAATGCGACGCTTGCGTTGTAGCTCAGGCGTATTGAAGTCAATTCGCTTGGGGGGATTAGTAGTCATTGTGGAATTGGCCAGATCATTCATTCGCACACCCTAGCGATCCTGTATGACAGAAAGATGACAGTGCAGTGACGCAACAAATCCGCCGCCCGGTGGAACCGGCAGCGGAGCGAAAATTTGGGGGGCGTAGGAGCCGGCTTGCTGGCGATTCTGTCGACTCGGTCCGACAGGTTCACCGCGGTGATGCCATCGCCGGCAAGCCGGCTCCTACAGAGTCCGGGATTAACCCGGACTCAATTTGTTACTTTTTTGCGACTTCAGCGCCGCCTTCCGCCAGACCCAGGTCAGCCAGTGCTTTTGCAGCAACCTTGGCTGGCAGTGGGATGTAACCGTCTTTCACTACAACTTCCTGACCCTGTTTCGACAGAACCAGCTTCACGAACTCGGCTTCCAGCGGGGCCAGAGGCTTGTTCGGGGCTTTGTTGACGTAAACGTAGAGGAAACGGGACAGCGGGTACTTGCCGTTCAGGGCGTTTTCTTCGGTGTCTTCGATGAACTCGGTGCTGCCTTTCTTCGACAGAGCAACGGTTTTCACGCTAGCGGTCTTGTAGCCGATGCCCGAGTAACCGATACCGTTCAGCGAGGAGCTGATCGACTGCACGACCGAAGCCGAACCTGGTTGTTCGTTGACGTTTGGCTTGTAGTCGCCTTTGCACAGGGCTTCTTCCTTGAAGTAGCCGTAGGTGCCGGATACCGAGTTACGACCGAACAGTTGCACCGGCTTATTGGCCAGGTCACCGGTCACGCCCAGGTCACCCCAGGTTTTGACTTCGGTCTTGGCGCCGCACAGACGAGTCGAGGAGAAGATCGCGTCGACCTGTTCCATGGTCAGGTGCTGGATCGGGTTGTCCTTGTGTACGAATACGGCCAGGGCGTCCACGGCAACCGGGATAGCGGTTGGCTTGTAGCCGTACTTCTGCTCGAAGGCAGCCAGTTCGGTGTCCTTCATCTTGCGGCTCATCGGGCCCAGGTTGGAGGTGCCTTCAGTCAGCGCAGGTGGCGCGGTGGCGGAGCCAGCGGCCTGAATCTGGATGTTTACGTTCGGGTATTCTTTCTTGTAATTCTCGGCCCAGAGGGTCATGAGGTTGGCCAGGGTGTCGGAACCAACGCTGGACAGGTTGCCCGACACACCAGTGGTCTTGGTGTAGCTCGGGATAGCAGGGTCAACAGCGGCAACCGCGTTGGCAGTCGCAACGCCAGCAGCGACAAAAGTCATTGCCGCCATCAAACGCTTCAGTTTCATGCCTTACTCCTAGCAGATAGGGTGTGTTATTCGGGGCCAAGTATCAGCAGGCCGTGTGAACACTCTATGGCTGAAATATGACAATTGGATGAAAGGCCAGTATTCGCGTTCTACAAGATGTTTCGCGGCGCGTCCTTCGCGAGCAAGCCCGCTCCCACACTCAAGCTGGATTGCGGTCGAATGTGGGAGCGGGCTTGCTCGCGATAGCGTCAGTACGATCGACTCAGGACTCGATCAACGGCCCTTCTTCCAGAGATAAGCCCCCACCAGAATCCCGACTCCACACAGCACCGCCACATAATAGGCAGGCCCCATCGGACTTTCCTTGAGCAACAGGCTGACGATCATCGGCGTCAGGCCGCCGAAAATCGCGTAGGCGACGTTGTAGGAGAACGACAGCCCGCTGAAACGCACCACCGGCGGGAAAGCCTTGACCATCACATAGGGCACCGCGCCGATGGTGCCGACCAGCAGACCGGTCAGGGCATACATCGGGAACAGCCAGTCAGGATGGTCAGCCAGGCTGTGATAGAAGGTCCAGGAACTGGCCAGCAACGCGGTACAGCCGATCACGAAGACGCGTCCCGCACCGAAGCGATCGGCCAGTGCGCCGGCAATGATGCAACCAAAACTCAGGAATACAATCGCCACGCTGTTCGCCTGCAGGGCCGTGGTTGGCGAAAAGTGATAGACCGTCTGCAACACGGTCGGGGTCATCAGGATCAGCACCACGATGGCGGCCGACAGAAGCCAGGTCAGCAGCATCGAAATGGCGATGGCACCACGATGGTCACGCAGTACCGCGCGCAGCGGCACTTCTTCGGCCAGGGCCTTGCGCTGTTGCAGTTCGGCGAACACAGGGGTTTCGTGCAGCCAGCGACGCAAGTACACCGAGAACAGACCGAATACGCCACCCAGCAGGAACGGAATCCGCCAGGCGTAATCCGCTACTTCCACCGGGGTATAGAGGCTGTTGATCGCCGTGGCGACCAGAGAGCCGAGCAAGATACCCGCCGTCAGACCGCTGGTCAGGGTGCCGCAGGCGTAGCCGACATGCCGCTGCGGCACGTGTTCGGAAACAAAGACCCACGCCCCCGGCACTTCACCCCCAATGGCGGCGCCCTGGATCACCCGCATCAACAGCAACAGGATGGGGGCCCACATGCCGATCTGCGCATAAGTCGGCAGCAAGCCCATGATCAGGGTCGGCACCGCCATCATGAAAATGCTCAGGGTGAACATTTTCTTGCGGCCCAGCAGGTCGCCGAAGTGCGCCATTACGATGCCCCCCAGCGGCCGCGCCAGGTAGCCGGCAGCGAAGATGCCGAAGGTCTGCATCAGGCGTAGCCACTCGGGCATGTCCGCCGGGAAGAACAGCTTGCCCACCACCGTGGCGAAGAACACGAAGATGATGAAGTCGTAGAACTCCAGCGCGCCGCCCAGGGCAGACAGCGATAGAGTCTTGTAGTCGTTGCGGGTCAGCGGACGTGCGGGTTGGTCTGGCTGCGCGATGCTCGAGGGCGCTGTGGTCATGGCAAGGGCTTCTCTTATAGTCGGATCTGCAACCTCAACAACGCTGGCGGAGGTTTGGGCAGGTCCGGCACGATAGCAAATTGTTCGAAAAAGCACATAGAGGTGCGTTTTTGACGGTCAAAATGAGAACCGGACGGTCGTCGCGGAGTCTACCGACCGATATACTCAAACCTTGCTCCGGTTTTTGAGGGGTTGCTGTGCGAAAGCGCCTGTCAGGTTCATAGGCGATTTCGCAGAGTTTCCCTTTAGGCGCCTGATGGAAAACGTGACGAACGTAGTATGTTCGGTGCTGAATCGTTTTTCCCGAAGACGGCTACCACCAGCAATACCAACGAAGAGTCACGGGTCAGAGGCACCCCCGGAATGATAGAGCTCGAACAAGAAGATCCGATCCCGCAAGGCGACCTGGCCCTGCAAATCACCGCGCTCCCTCGCGAAACCAACGGCTTTGGCGATATTTTCGGCGGCTGGCTGGTGGCGCAGATGGATTTGGCAGGCACCGCGATGGCCAGCAAGGTCGCCGGTGGGCGTGTTGCCACCGTTGCGATCGACCGCATGGCGTTTCTGGTTCCGGTGGCAGTGGGCGCTCAGCTTTCCTTTTATACCCAGGCCCTGGAAATCGGCCGCAGCTCGATCAAGATGATGGTCGAGGTCTGGAGCGACGATCCACTGTCCAGCGAGTGGCGTAAAGTAACCGAAGCGGTCTTTGTGTTCGTTGCCATCGACGGCAGTGGCCGCACCCGCTCGGTTCCGCCCCGGGCTCGATAAAAAGCTTTTAAACCTGGTAGCCGTTTTGTGGTCGATAGTCGTCCACGTTACTGATCGAGAGCTGTCCCATGAGCACGCCCAATGTTGAAGCCGTAAAACTGGATGAACTGAACTGCTGGCGTATCCGCCACGGTCAGGCCGAATTACTGGTGGCCCAGCAAGGTGCGCACATCCTCAGCTATCAATTGGCAGGTCAGCCGCCGCTGATCTGGCTCAACGACGAGGCTGTATTCAAGACCGGCAAGAGCATCCGTGCCGGCGTGCCGGTGTGCTGGCCGTGGTTCGGCGTGTTTGAGCGCAATCCGCAAAGCGTTCAGGCGATGCGCGTCAGCAATGAAGCGCCGTCGGCCCACGGTTTTGTGCGAGCGATGGATTGGGAACTGGGCGGCATCGAAGCCGAGGGCGAAAGCCTGAAGGTCGAATTCCTCCTGCCCTACCCCGAAGGCGGCTTTCCCGGCTGGCCGCACCAGGTGGATTTGAAGCTGAGCATTCGCCTCGACGAGCAATTGCATATCCACCTGACCAGCCACAACCGGGGCGCTGAAGCCGTCAGCATAAGCCAGGCGCTGCACAGTTATTTTGCCGTCAGCGATGTGCGCGATGTGCACGTCGAAGGCGTGGACGGTCTCAACTACATCGAAACCCTGGACAACTGGAAAACCGTCACCCAGACCGGTGACCTGCGTTTTACCGGCGAGACCGACCGCATCTACCTCGATGCCCCGTCGCAACTGAGCATCGTCGATCCGGCTTGGGAACGGCGCATCGTACTGACCAGCAGTGGTTCGCGTACGGCGGTTATCTGGAACCCATGGACCGACCGCGCCGCCGCGTTCAGCGACATGGCGGACGACGGTTGGCAGCGCATGCTGTGCATCGAGACGGCGAACGTGATGGGTGATGTGGTGAACCTGAAACCAGGTGCCAACCATACGCTGAGCGTGAGCGTCGGTAGCAAGCCGCTCTAATCAACGCCACAAAACCAATGTGGGAGCGGGCTTGCTCGCGAAGGGGCCATAACATTCAACATCATCGTTGGCTGTTACACCGCCTTCGCGAGCAAGCCCGCTCCCACATTTGCATCTCTACAAGTCTGACTCTTTCACCACCCGCACCTTCTGCGCATCCAGTGCATACGCCGCATCGGCCAGGTCGTTGCTGACCTTCTCGACTTTCAGCGTGCCGGTGACCCACAGCGGCGTGTAGATATCGTTCAGTTTCAGGCCCTTTGGATAGCGCACCAGAACCAGCTGGTTAGGCGGCGGCGGTGGCACATGGATGCAGGCACCCGGGTACGGCACCAGGAAGAACAAGGTACTGCGGCCCTTGGCGTCGGACTCCAGCGGCACCGGGTAACCGCCAATGCGGATGTTCCTGTCGTTCATCGACGCAACGGTCTTGGTCGAATACATCACCGCCGGCAAGCCTTTGGCCTGCTTCATCCCACCTTTGTCGGTGAAAGTGCCATTGGCCTCAGGGGAGTTGTGGTCGATTTCAGGCATGGCCTCAAGGGCCTTCTGGTCCGACTTGGGCATCAATTCGAGCCAGTCGGTTTCCGGCAGTTCGCCGGCATGGGCAAAGCCTGTACCCAGTAAAACAAGAGTCAACAAAAGACGGCGCATGAAGGTGCTCGGTAAAGGGAAGAACAGGAAACGCCGAGCATTCTAGCCCTCCCCGCGCGCCGCGCAGAGAGGGTTTTGTCGCTTCAATCAGTTCTTTTTGACGAGGCCGTAGATCACCAGCAGCACCACCGCGCCTACCAGCGCACCGATGAAGCCAGCACCTTGACCAGCCTGGTAGATGCCCAGGGCTTGACCGCCGTAAGTGGCCGCCAGCGAACCGCCGATACCGAGCAGGATCGTCATGATCCAGCCCATGCTGTCATCGCCCGGTTTCAGGAACCGCGCCAGCAGGCCGACGATCAAGCCAATAAAGATGGTTCCGATAATTCCCATGGCATTCCCCTCTCAATGAAATAGCTATTTGAAAGCCTAGTCAGACTTTCGCAACCTGCCATGAGAGAACGGCGCAACCCGAAGGTTCCGCCGTTGCCGGATAAAACTATTCGGCGATCAGTGCTTCAACCTTGAGAATCTGGGCCGCCAGGGTCTCGCGGTCTGCACAACGAAGGTTGGCGTGACCGACCTTGCGGCCGACCTTGAACGCCTTGCCATAGTGATGCAGATGGCAATCGGCGATGTTCAGGACCTTCTCGGTCTCTGGCACTTTGCCGATGAAGTTGAGCATCGCGCTTTCACCAACCTTGGCCGTCGAACCCAACGGCAGACCGGCAACCGCCCGCAGGTGGTTTTCGAACTGGCTGCACTCGGCGCCTTCAGTGGTCCAGTGACCGGAGTTGTGCACGCGCGGGGCAATTTCGTTGGCCTTCAGGCCACCGTCGACTTCAAAGAACTCGAACGCCATCACACCGACGTAATCCAGCTGCTTGAGCACACGGCTGGAGTAGTCTTCAGCCAGGGCTTGCAACGGGTGATCGGTGCTTGCCACCGACAGCTTGAGGATGCCGCTGTCGTGGGTGTTGTGCACCAACGGATAGAAGCGGGTTTCACCGTCGCGGGCACGCACGGCGATCAGCGAGACTTCACCGGTGAACGGCACGAAGCCTTCCAGCAGGCAAGCCACGCTGCCCAGCTCGGCGAAGGTGCCGACTACATCTTCAGGGGTGCGCAGGACTTTCTGGCCCTTGCCGTCGTAACCCAGGGTACGGGTCTTGAGCACTGCCGGCAGGCCGATGGAAGCCACGGCGGCGTCCAGGTCAGCCTGGGACTGGATATCCGCGAACGCCGGGGTAGGAATCCCCAGGTCCTTGAACATGCTCTTCTCGAACCAGCGATCGCGGGCGATGCGCAGCGCTTCGGCGCTCGGGTAGACCGGAACGAATTGCGACAGGAACGCGACGGTTTCCGCCGGAACGCTTTCGAACTCGAAGGTCACCAGATCGACTTCATCGGCCAGTTGACGCAGGTGATCCTGATCGCCGTAATCGGCGCGCAGGTGTTCGCCCAACGCGGCTGCGCAAGCATCCGGTGCCGGGTCCAGGAAAGCGAAGTTCATGCCCAGCGGAGTGCCCGCCAGCGCCAACATGCGACCCAGTTGGCCGCCACCGATTACACCGATCTTCATCGTCAACAACCTCAGGCGATGCGTGGGTCTGGATTGTCCAGGACGCTGTCTGTCTGCTCGGCACGGAAGGTTTTCAGCACCTCGTGGAACTGCGGGTGCTTGGCGCCAAGGATACTTGCCGACAGCAGCGCTGCGTTGATCGCGCCGGCCTTGCCGATGGCCAGGGTGGCGACCGGAATGCCTGCTGGCATCTGCACAATAGACAGTAGCGAGTCGACGCCCGAAAGCATTGCCGACTGTACCGGTACGCCCAGCACCGGCAGGTGGGTCTTGGCTGCACACATGCCTGGCAGGTGAGCCGCGCCACCGGCACCGGCGATGATCACCTCGATGCCTCGTGCCTCGGCCTCTTCGGCGTACTGGAACAGCAGGTCCGGGGTGCGGTGGGCAGAAACCACTTTCACCTCGTAGGGGATGCCGAGCTTTTCCAGCATATCGGCGGTGTGGCTAAGGGTGGACCAATCGGACTTGGAGCCCATGATCACGCCAACCAGTGCACTCATCGTCGTGCCTCTTCTCTCTGGGCGCCCGCAGGCGCATCAAAAAACAACAAGCCACGCAGGATGCGTGGCTTGATTGTACGAATTATGGCCAGTCGTAACCGGCCGAAGGCCGCGCAGTATACCTCAAAGAAGCAGATAAACAGCCCCTGTGGCGACCATCTGTCATACGGCGCAAAGCGCCGGTTTTATTGACCGCAAGGTCAATCAAATCCACCCAAAATCCCCGTAGGAGCCGGCTTGCTGGCGAACCAGGCGACGTGCCGTGTCAGGCAGACCGGCGGCGTCTGGATAGCCAGCAAGCCGGCGCCTACAGTCCTGTAGGCGTTTGGGCTGCGCCCCCTTCGAGCTTGCGCCACAACAACCGCACGTTCGCCTTGCGCACCAACGCACAGCGATACAGGCGAATCTCCAGCGGCACATGCCATTGCGGGCCGCCGCAGACCACCAACTCACCACGCGCCAGTTCGGCACGCACGCTCAATTGCGGCACCCAGGCGATGCCCAACCCCTCCAGGGCCATGCTTTTCAGGCTGTCGGCCATGGCGGTTTCGTAGATGGTGGTGAAGCGCAGTGCCCGTTGGCGCAACAGCATGTTCACCGAACGGCCGAGAAACGCGCCGGCACTGTAGGCCAGCAGCGGCACGCTGGCCTCGCCTTCCAGGTCGAACAACGGCTTGCCGTCGGCATCGGCGGCACACACTGGGAGCATTTCAGTGTGGCCAAGGTGCAGCGAGGGGAAGATTTCCGGGTCCATTTGCATCGCCGCGTCCGGGTCATAGAACGCCAGCATCAAATCACAGCCGCCTTCACGCAATGCATGCACGGCGTCGCCGACGTTGGTCGCCACCAGTCGCGTGGCAATATTCAAGCCTTCGTTGCGCAACTGCGCGATCCAGCGCGGAAAGAAACCCAGCGCCAGGGAGTGCGCCGCAGCGACCTGCATCACTTCGCCCTGGCCGCCTTCCAGGTGATGCAGATGGCGTAACACTTCGCCGAGCTGCTCGACCACGGTGCGTGCGGTGACCAGAAACAATTGTCCCGCCGCCGTCAGTTCGATCGGCGTGCGCGAGCGATTGACCAGGGTCAGCCCCAGCGCCGCCTCCAGGCTGCGGATTCGCCGGCTGAACGCCGGTTGCGTCACAAAGCGTCGTTCCGCTGCCTGGGAGAAGCTGCGGGTGGCGGCCAGGGCACTGAAGTCCTCGAGCCATTTGCTTTCCAGATTCATCACGTCCTCCCGGACACGCACCAATTTAGGTCACACGCTCGCCGTCAGGCCGGCGTCACACGGGCATTATGCCGAATGTGCATAGCCTAGTGTTTAACAGCATTGGCCCAAAATTCTGCACAAGCCTAGCATTCACAACCTTCCGGCACAGACCGGGTCCATATTGAGATGATTTCTATCATGTCCTCCGCTGCATCATTCCGCACAGAAAATGACCTGCTTGGCGCCCTCGAAGTACCGGCTCAAGCGTATTACGGTATCCAGACCCTGCGAGCGGTGAATAACTTCCGCCTCTCGGGCGTTCCGATTTCGCATTACCCGAAACTGGTTGTCGGCCTGGCCATGGTTAAACAGGCCGCCGCTGACGCCAACCGTGAGTTGGGTCACCTGAGCGAAGCCAAGCACGCTGCCATCAGCGAAGCCTGTGCGCGTTTGATCCGCGGCGACTTCCACGAAGAGTTCGTGGTCGACATGATTCAAGGCGGCGCCGGTACCTCCACCAACATGAACGCCAACGAAGTGATCGCCAACGTTGCTCTGGAAGCAATGGGTCACCAGAAAGGCGAGTACCAGTACCTGCACCCGAACGACGACGTGAACATGGCGCAGTCGACCAACGACGCCTACCCGACGGCGATCCGCCTGGGTCTGTTGCTCGGTCACGACACCCTGCTGGCCAGCCTCGACAGCCTGATTCAAGCGTTCGCGGCCAAGGGCAAAGAATTCGATCACGTCCTGAAAATGGGCCGTACCCAACTTCAAGACGCCGTGCCGATGACCCTCGGCCAGGAATTTCGTGCCTTCGCCACCACCATGGGCGAAGACCTGGCTCGCCTGAAGACGCTGGCCCCGGAACTGCTGACTGAAGTGAACCTGGGTGGCACCGCGATCGGTACCGGCATCAACGCCGACCCGCGTTATCAAGCGCTGGCGGTACAGCGTCTGGCACTGATCAGCGGTCAACCGCTGGTACCGGCGGCCGACCTGATCGAAGCGACTTCCGACATGGGCGCCTTCGTGCTGTTCTCCGGCATGCTCAAGCGCACCGCGGTCAAGCTGTCGAAGATCTGCAACGACCTGCGCCTGCTGTCCAGCGGCCCACGCACCGGCATCAACGAAATCAACCTGCCGGCGCGTCAGCCAGGCAGCTCGATCATGCCAGGCAAGGTCAACCCGGTGATCCCGGAAGCTGTTAACCAGGTTGCATTCCAGGTCATCGGTAACGACCTGGCGCTGACCATGGCAGCCGAAGGCGGCCAACTGCAGTTGAACGTGATGGAGCCGCTGATCGCTTTCAAGATCTTCGACTCGATCCGCCTGCTGCAACGCGCCATGGACATGCTGCGCGAGCACTGCATCGTCGGCATCACTGCCAACGAAGCACGCTGCCGTGAACTGGTCGAGCACTCGATCGGCCTGGTCACCGCGCTGAACCCGTACATCGGCTACAAAAACGCCACCCGCATCGCCGGCCTCGCTCTTGAAAGCGGCCGCGGTGTGCTGGAACTGGTGCGCGAAGAAGGTCTGCTCGACGAAGCCATGCTCGCCGACATCCTGCGCCCGGAAAACATGATTGCTCCGCGCCTGGTGCCTCTGAAGGCATAACCCGACGCGTTACTTGTAGCACCGCTCACCAGGTCGAGGGACTAGACACCTCTCACCTTTTGAGGGCTTGGAGATCACTCTCCAGGCCCTTTTTTTTAACTGTTTGATCCTGAGAACCGTATGTCTGGGGGCTGACCAATGTGGGAGCGGGCTTGCTCGCGAAGGCGGCGGCACATTCAACAATGATGTGTCTGATACACCGCTTTCGCGAGCAAGCCCGCTCCCACCAAGAGCAGTTCCCGCATAGCCTGACAGCAAAAATGTCAGGTGTTTCAAAGGCTTCGCTTCACCGCACGCACCACAATCGTGCAGACGGACGGTACTGTCATCGGTATAGTGCCGCCCCTCTTCGCGTGAGCGGTCGTCGGTAGCGAGACCACAACCCATGCGAAACCCGAACTAATAACAAACCCGCGATATGAAACCGGGACGAACTTCGATCCGCCTGTTGTGCCGTGCGCCAGCGGGTGTAACTCGATGTGTCTGTCCGGCCAGCATTTGCCTACATAAAAAAACAGCGAGGAATAATCCATGCTCGAAGTCATTAACGACTTCCTCTCAGGGAAAGTACTGATCGTGCTCATTGTCGGGCTCGGTAGCTACTTCACGATCCGCTCGCGTTTCGTTCAACTGCGTCACTTCTTCCACATGTTCGCGGTGTTCCGCGACAGCCTCAAAAGCAGTGCCGGGCAACTGAGCTCGTTCCAGGCCTTGATGCTCAGCCTCGCTGGCCGCGTCGGTGCAGGCAACATTGCCGGCGTTGGTATTGCCGTAACCCTCGGTGGCCCCGGTGCAGTGTTCTGGATGTGGGTGACCGCACTGGTCGGCATGTCCAGCAGCTTCTTCGAATGTTCCCTCGGCCAGCTTTACAAGCGCTGCGATTCCGACGGCACCTTCCGTGGCGGCCCGTCCTATTACATCCAGCACGGCCTGCAAAAACGCTGGCTGGGCATGCTGATGGCGTTCCTTCTGTTGGTGACGTTCGGCTTCGCCTTCAACGGCCTGCAAGCCCATGCTGTGACGCACTCGTTGAACAACGCGTTCGGCCTCGACACCACTTACACCGGCATCGGTCTGGCCGTGTTGCTGGGCCTGGTATTCATCGGCGGGATCAAGCGCATCGCCAAGGTCGCTGACCTGCTGGTGCCGGTGAAAACCCTGGTGTACATCGGCGTGACCCTCTACGTGATCGTGCTGCAGTTCGACCATGTGCCGGGCATGCTGATGACCATCGTCAAGAGTGCCTTCGGTCTGGACCAGGCCTTCGGTGGCCTGATCGGCAGCGCCATTGTCATGGGCGTGAAGCGTGGCGTGTTTGCCAACGAAGCGGGCCTGGGCAGTGCGCCGAACGTGGCAGCGGTAGCGTCGGTCGAACACCCGGTGGCGCAAGGCGTGGTCCAGGCGTTCAGCGTGTTCCTCGACACCTTCGTGATCTGCACCTGCACCGCGTTGCTGATCCTGCTCTCCGGCTTTTACACCCCTGGCTTCGAAGGCGACGGCATTGCCCTGACCCAGAACTCGCTGGCCGCCGTGGTCGGTGACTGGGGGCGGATGTTCATCTCCGTGGCCCTGGCGTTGTTCGTGTTCACCTCGATCCTCTACAACTACTATCTGGGCGAGAGCAACCTGCGCTTTCTGATCGGTGAAAACCGCAAGGCCCTGATGGGCTATCGCGCACTGGTACTGGTGCTGATTTTCTGGGGCGCCATCGAGAACCTCGGCACCGTGTTCGCCTTCGCCGACATCACCATGACCATGCTCGCATTCGTCAACCTGATCGCGCTGTTCCTGCTGTTCAAGGTCGGCATGCGCATCCTGCGTGACTACGATGACCAGCGTGCCGCTGGCATCACCACACCGGTATTCGATTCGAGCAAATTCCCGGATCTTGATCTGGACCTGAAAGCCTGGCCGGCGAACCCGCCAGCACCAGCCGCCAAGGCTGAAGCTGCCCCGGCAGGCGTGACCGCAGCGCAACGCTGATCGGTAAAAACCGGGCGCATCCCCTGCGCCCGGCGTGACACAACTTGCAACCGGCGTCATGCTCGGACACAAGCCGTCATAGTTTTTTGGAGAACCGCCCATGAATGCCCCGACC
This sequence comes from Pseudomonas sp. A-R-19, assembly GCF_019956575.1. Taxonomy (NCBI): domain Bacteria; kingdom Pseudomonadati; phylum Pseudomonadota; class Gammaproteobacteria; order Pseudomonadales; family Pseudomonadaceae; genus Pseudomonas; species Pseudomonas sp. A-R-19. The sequence goes on along the minus strand of NZ_JAHBDR010000043.1, from coordinate 2,275 downwards.
TACCCTGCCGCCCAGCACGTCATGGTGCTCTACACCGGCGGCACCATCGGCATGCAGGCCAGCGCCAATGGCCTGGCCCCGGCATCCGGTTTCGAAGCGCGGATGCGCGAATACCTGCACAGCCAACCCGAACTGGTGGTGCCGCAGTGGCGCTTTCGCGAGATGTCGCCGTTGATCGACAGCGCCAACATGACCCCAGCGTACTGGCAGCAGCTGCGTGAAGCCGTCGTTGATGCGATTGAAGTGCAAGGTTGCGACAGCGTGCTGATCCTGCACGGCACCGACACCCTGGCCTACAGCGCCGCGGCCATGAGTTTTCAACTGTTGGGGCTGCATGCCCGCGTGTGTTTTACCGGTTCGATGCTGCCGGCCGGCGTGACCGACAGCGATGCCTGGGAAAACCTTGGCGGCGCGCTGGTTGCCTTGGGACAAGGACTGGCGCCGGGTGTGCATTTGTACTTCCACGGCGAATTGCTCGACCCGACTCGTTGCGCGAAGGTACGCAGTTTTGGTCGGCATCCGTTCAAGCGCCTGGAGCGTCAGGGCGGTGGCGTGAAAGCGACTTCGATTCCAACGCAACTGAATTACAACCAACCTAGACAACTGGCGAATGTCGCCGTGCTGCCGCTATTTCCAGGCATCAGCGCCGGGATCCTCAATGGCCTGCTCGACAGTGGCATTCAGGGCCTGGTGTTGGAGTGTTACGGCAGCGGCACCGGCCCGAGCGACAACCCTGCGTTTCTCGCCAGCCTCGGGCGTGCGCGGGACAAGGGCGTTGTGGTGGTGGCAGTCACGCAATGCCATGAAGGCGGCGTTGAACTGGACGTTTACGAAGCTGGCAGTCGCTTGCGCCGTGAGGGCGTGTTGTCCGGTGGCGGCATGACCCGTGAAGCGGCTTTCGGCAAATTGCATGGGTTGCTGGGTGCAGGACTTGATGTCGCGGAGGTTCGACGCCTGATCGAACTCGATCTCTGCGGCGAACTCATCTGACACCACACACCTCCTGTGGGAGCGGGCTTGCTCGCGAAGGCGTCAGGTCAGTCGACGCAAATGTTGAATGAACAACCGCTATCGCGGGCCCGCTCCTACAGGTCCCTCGCCCGGCATGTAACTTGCTGCGCTCCAGCCATCCCAAGGCTGGAAGTCCTCATGCTCCACTCCCACCTCACCACCCTCAACGCTGTCTCCCTGGTGCTCAACGCCTTCAAGGATGAAGGCCTGTCGAGCGAAGCGCTCCTGGCTGGCAGCGGCATCAGTACGGCAGATTTGAACCGCGCCGACACGCGCATCACCACCAACCAGGAAATGCAGGTCTGCGCCAATGCCGTTGCGCTCAAGCGCGACATCGGCCTGGAGCTGGGTCGGCGGATGCACGTTTCCTGCTACGGCATCCTCGGTTACGCACTGCTCACCAGTGCCACCTTCGGTGACGCTTTGCGGCTGGCGATGCGTTATCCGGCGCTGCTGGGAACACTTTTCGAGCTGAGCCTGGAGGACGACGGCGAGCGCGTCTGGTTCGCTGCCGCCGACTACCGCGAGAGCCCGGCCATGGCGGTGTTCAATGCCGAGTTCTGCCTGGTGTCGCTGAAAGTCACCTGTGACGATCTGCTCGGCCATCCCTTGCCCCTGGTTGCCGCACGCTTCGAACATGCCGCGCCCGACTACGAAGCGAGCTACGCCCAGCACTTCGACTGTCCGCTGCACTTCGGCGCACCGAACAATGCCTTCGCCTTCGACAGGCGCTGGCTCGATCAACCGTTGCCGCTCGCTGACGCGATTACCCATCAAGCCATGGCCGAGCGTTGCCGCAAGCAGAACCTTGAGTTCACCGGGCGCCAGGCCTGGCTGGGGCGAATCCGGCAATTGCTCAGTGCGCAATTGAATGCCGCGCCTGGGCTGGAGGGCCTGGCCGAACAGATGAATTGCTCGGCGCGGACCTTGCGCCGGCATCTCAAGGACATGGGCTGCAGCTACCAGGAACTGCTCGACGAACTGCGCTTCGAGCAGGCCAAGCAAATGCTCTGCGAAGATCAACTGCCGATCTATCAGATTGCCGAAGCGTTGGGCTTCAGCGAGACCGCGAGTTTTCGGCATGCGTTTGTGCGCTGGAGTGGTGTGGCGCCCAGCCAATTCCGGCCCCACGGATAACCTTGTAATTGGATGGACTCGCCCAAGCCGAGGCGTCAATGCGCCACGGTGGCAGTCTAAACAGCCAACGACAGCGAGGGCGAGTCCATGAAAAATCATAGTTCGTTTGATCAATCCGTGTCTTCTT